>JBIKQN010000359.1:0-2751 GCA_044349615.1 Phycisphaerales bacterium | reverse complement strand
GAGGACAGCGGCTGAGCGCCGCTTTGTCCTCTCCGGCGAGTGCGGCCAGGGACAATTTTTCGGGCGCAGCGCTGTTAGAAACGCGCTCCTTCTGGCAGGTGCAATCCTGCCGACTAGGGGTGTCCGTGATTCGAGTGAAAGTCCACTCCCCGCCCCCAAGCGCTCACGCGTCTGGGGGCGTGTGTGCGTTACAGCGGTGACGGCACGCCGGCTTCGGCGCACATGAGGTTGGTGGTGATCTCGCTTGAAAGGAAGATCACTGGAAGGCCGCTACCTGGGTGCGTGCCGCCGCCAACCAGCCAGAGATTGTCGAAGCCCTGCAGACGATGCTGCGGACGGCGATGCAGCATCTGGCCAAGGTTGTGCGCAAGATTGAATGTTGCGCCGTGCGCAATGCGTTCGGACTTCCAGTCGGCGGGCGTGACCAAGTGCTCTGCACGGATTCGAGACCGAATGTCCTTGATTCCAAAGACTCCTTCGAGTTGCTGCAGCGTGCGCTCGCGCAGATCTGCCTTAGCGAGCTCCCAGTCAACCTTACAGTGTCCGGGCTTGTCGTTGGGCGTTGGCACCAACACGTAGAGCGCGGAATGTCCGGCCGGCGCAAGTGTTGGGTCAAGCCGCGAAGGATTGCACACGTAGGTGGACGGATCCTCTGAGAGCGTGCCACGCTCGGCGATGTCCTTCAGATTCTCTACGTACGAACGCGAGGTGTAAATAGTGTGGTGCGGCAGATCCACTTCGCCCTCAATACCGAGGTACATCATGAAGGTGCTGCAGCTGTAACGCTTGGAATCAAGCGTTGCATCCTTGAGTGCGCGCGGACGGAGCGCGTCTGGGATCAGGTTCTTCAGTGCCCACGCTGCGTCGGCATTGACCACCACATGGTCGTGGCGCAGTTCGGTGCCGTTGACGACAACGCCGCAAGCCTTCGTTCCCTCAAACAAGATGCGCTCGACTGGCTCGCCGCAGCGGATCTGTGTGCCCATCTCGGTGGCTGCGTCAGCCATCGCTTGCGTGAGCGCGTTGCAGCCGCCGATTGGGTGCCAGACGCCGTATTCGTATTCGATGAACGGCAGAATGGAGAAGAGTTCTGGGCACTCGAAGGGGCTCATGCCCAGGTACTTGCTCTGGAAACTCATGGCCAACCGCACGCCATCATGCTTGAAGTAACCCTTCAAATGGTCGTACAGCGACTGCCATGGGCGAAGCGCCGGGCCCGCGCGCAACATGTCCGGACTGAGGAAGTCTGCGAGGCCGCGGATCGGGCGCCGGAGAATGGGGGTCATCACTTCCAACTTGCGCCGGTTGTCCCGGATAAAGCGCTCGAACGCGGGACCATCGTTTGGCTCAATGGCGGACAGTTGCCGCGACATGCGCTCAATGTCCTGTGTGGCGTTGATCACCACGGGATCGCCGTGAGGTTGCCCGATGAGCAGCCGGTACATCGGATCAAGGCGCTTCAGTTCCGCATAGTCAGACAGGCGGCGCCCGGTGGCGGCGAAGATCTCCTCCAAGACGTAGGGCATCATGAAGAAGGTGGGGCCACAATCAAACCGGTAATCGCCGAGTTCAATCCGCCGGGTTCGACCGCCCACGGTGGGGTGCGCTTCGTAGACCGTGACTGCGAATCCCGCAGCGGCAAGCAGCATGGCTGTGGTCAGGCCGCCGGGGCCAGCGCCAACAATCGCCACGGTTTGACCTGTTCCAGCCCCCATGGGACCGGAGTTTGGCGTTGAAGATGGCATAGCCCCGCTGGTCGGGGATGGCCGCTGCCAGTGCGAGGACAAAACGGAAGAACTTGATCTGCTAGTCACCATGGTTTTGTTCGGATTTCGTCCCCACAAGGCTCTCAGATTCGGGAAGATATCGCCTCAGCCTCATGCCGTTGTACGAATCCACCCGGATTCGGCGGCCGAAGCCGTCCGTGAACGAAAAATGCTCGAAACACCCATGTTGCACGCTGACGCTTTGGAGCCAGTTTCAGGTCTATCCGCGCGCGCTGCGTGGGTAGCCGCGTTTGAACGCAAAGTGGTGGCGCGCGAGCGTGATCTGGTGGAGGCCGTGCATACCGATATCGGCAAGACAGCGTGGGAAGTCATTACCCACGAAATCATGCCACTGGTTGCAAGCATGCGTTGGCATGGTCGGCACGCTCCGCGCACCCTGGCGCCACGGAAGATTGGTGGCGCCCCTTGGTGGATGCTTGGGCAGACGCACTGGAGTTACCGCATGCCAGTTGGGCGCGTGTTGGTCATTGCCACCTGGAACTACCCGGTGCAACTCCTGGGCATTCAACTTGTGCAGTCGGTGATGGCAGGCAACCGCACCGTGGTCAAGCCGAGCGAGCGATCCCCGCGTTCGCAGCGACTCTTGGTTGAGTTAGCACGCGAAGCCTTGGTTGACGCGGGTCTTCCGGCAGACATGATCACTTCCACGGAAGCGACTCGCGATGCTGGCCGAGCGATTCTAGAGAACGAGCAGTTCGATCATGTGGTGTTCACGGGCTCCACTGCAGTGGGCAAGCAGATTGCGGAGGCATGTGCGCGAACGCTCACGCCCACGACGCTTGAATTGTCTGGCCGCGACAGCGCCTTGGTGCTCGCCGATGCAGATGTTTCCATGGCGGCGCGATCAATCTGGCATGCAGTGACTATGAATGCTGGGCAAACATGCATGGCTCCACGGCGGGTGCTCGTGGAGCGCTCGGCCTATGGGGCATTCATTTCCGCCATGCGACCGTTGGTTGCATCA
>JBIKQN010000357.1:0-2756 GCA_044349615.1 Phycisphaerales bacterium | reverse complement strand
TGCCGGCGTTGGTCATCTATGTTGCGGTTCTCAACGCCAAGGTAAGTATTGCGGACGAATGCCAGCACCTTCGCTTGTTAACCGGGCATGCCCACTTGAGCGTTGAGGAGATGAAGAGCAATTTCTTGCAACTTCAATGCGATCACTTCAAGATCATTTGGGAGCGCCATACAGAGTTCACTCGTTACACCATCATTCAATCACTGCCAGGGAACGCGCATTGGGGAAGCCAGCTGCCGGACTTGGCAATCCATGTGGCAACTGGCGTTGATTGGCTCAAGAACATACCCGGCAAGACGATCACTGCCATCCAACTCGCCATGCTCAATGAGGGCATGGATGATCTGGACTCCATCTTCAAAGCAAAGCAATGGCTCGGGCAAGGAACAGTGATTGGCGGCACCTTGGGGCGCACAACGGGTGATCAACCCCATTCGCATTTGATCACCAACTTGCGGATTGGAGATGACGGATTTGTCCGAATGCTAGTGTTGACGTCTTCGGCAACTTCAGAGAATCGCGCGGGTCGTGTTGCCCAGCGACTGCTTGAGCTGGAGACCTATCGAATCATGACGTTACTGAGTTTGCCGATTGCAAAGCAGTTGTCCAGCAAACTCGTTGAGGCAGAAGCACAACTGGTAGATATCACTGCACGGATAGAGGCAAACTCTGATAGTGATGAAGTGTTACTCAACCACCTTGCAAGCCTCGCCGCTCAGGTGGAAAGTGCGACCGCCGAGCACAGCTTTCGCTTCAGTGCAGCGCGCGCTTACGACGCCATTGTGCACGAGCGAATCTCCGAAATGCGCGAAAAGCCATTCTCTGGCATTCAAACCTTGGGTGAATACCTACAACGCCGGTTAGCGCCAGCGGTCGCTACCGTCAATGCAACATCCGATCGACTGGAAGCCTTAGCGGAACGAGTGGCGCGCGCAAGTGCATTACTGCGAACACGGGTCGAAATCGCAGCCGAGGCTCACAACCAAGAGTTGCTCGAAAAGTTAACCCGTGGACAGGCGTTACAACTGCAATTGCAAACAACCGTCGAGGGGCTCTCCGTTGCAGCTATCACCTATTACGTGGTGAGCCTGCTCTACTACTTGACGAAAGCGGCCAAGGCTTATGGCATCAACCTGAACCCAGAAATGGTGGCAGGATTCAGTGCACCAGTGGTTCTGGTGTTGAGTTGGACATTGATTCGGAGGATTCACCGAAATTTCCGCGGGATGTGACGTAGGCGCGATGAGCGACGAGTAGACCGACCCGGTCACGTGATGGCAACCCCAAGCACGAAGGCGTTCATGATCAGCAACACGATCGCCGGAAAGGTCTGGGCCAGCGAGTCTCCGATGCGGATGCGCGTGGCGATACCCATCAGCATGGTGAGCGCAAGGCCAGCGGCGGCAACAACAAGCACGGGGCGATTGAAATAGCCCACCAGTAGGCCGAGCGCCCCTAGGCACTCCAATGCGCCGACCAAGTGACGGTACCGAGCGAGTCCGTAGCGCTCGAACTCGACTTTCATTCGTGAAGTGGAAAGGCAGACGACCCCGTAGAAGAGGAACGCAACAGCCGACAGTGCGCGGGCGATTTCGAAGGCGGTCTGCATCGGGGTGATGAAAAAGCAATGGTAGGCCCGACGAGGATTCCGGTCATCGGATATCTTCAATCCCATGCCCATCATCGGCTCCATTCTCCAAGTCATCGTTGGCCTCGGTCTCTTAAACGTGTGGCTCCTGCGTCGACAGAGCTCCACTGCCTATCGCGGCGGCGAAGCGAAGAACCTGAAGGAAGAGTTTGCCACCTACGGACTGCCCGCATCGATGTTCTACATCGTCGGTGGTCTGAAGATCATCTGCGGCGTGCTGCTCTTAGTGGGACTGTGGTATCAGCCCGTCGTGCTACCAGCGGCGGCAGTGGTGGTCGTACTCATGTTGGGCGCGGTTGTCATGCACCTGAAGGTGGGCGATGCCGTAGTGAAGTTTGTTCCGGCAACACTCATGCTGGCCATGAGCGGCGCGATCTGCGTGATTTCTCGCTTGTAACAGTGCTCACGCAGCAGCGGTCAGTCCGCCGTAGGTAGCAGCAGGCGACGAATGTCCCGCGGCTTTAGCACCACACCGAGATTCAATACAAGCATTGCGATTCCAAGCGCGATGCCCCGCGGGAACATCGTCACATTGAACGCGACGATTCCGATCGTGATCGGCAGTTGCATCACGCCCGCCGCGAAACGTGTGCGCGGCACGAGTAGCAGGATGCCGAGCATCAAGTGCCCCACCGCAAGCCAGTCCATCAGACCACCGTCACGGATGAGTTCCCACATCTGTGCGCCCCGCGAGCCATCACTCAACGGCGGCTTGACCCACTTGAAAACATGGTTGGCCGCGGAACCGATCAAGGGAACCGAGAGGAGAATGGCGCTGATTGCTTGCAAATGTCGCTGAATGTGGGGCATGGCGGTTGTCCGGGTTGGCTGTGCTGAAAGGAAATCGGCTTAGGAGTTGACGGTCTCGTACCACACATTCACTACTCGTCCGGATGAGCGTAGGCAGCGCCAGGTCAGGCCTTGGCCCACACGTACAGATCAACGCTGCATACTTCTTCAAATCCGAGTTTGACGCAGATGGGTGCAGACGTCTTGCGATCGCCCTGCAGTACCGCGGCCTCTTTGCCCATGGCGCGCGCATCGGCCACCCGTGCCGCCACCATCGCCGTGTAGATGCCGTGCCCGCGATAGTCAGTCAGCGTGGCCG
>JBIKQN010000358.1:0-2756 GCA_044349615.1 Phycisphaerales bacterium | reverse complement strand
CCGTGTGCCGGACACGTACGCCTTGTACTTGGCGAACGCACGCGGGCCGGCTGATTTGCGGATGAGGATGTGGGGGGATGGCGGGGCGGGCTTTGCCTTCGGCGTGCGCTTGGGCTTTGGCGTGGGTTTCGCTTTCGGCTTGGGCGTCCACCTCAATCACGAGAGCTCTACGGATGATGCAGCCCGAATGGTGGTCTTCGCCTCCACCGAAATTAGGGACAGTGGTGAACGGCACCTATTTACTTCGGCGACCCAATCTCCAAAATCGACCCTGTCGCCTCCAGCACTTGCTTCAGGCTCTTCTTCCGCAACAAATCAACCGCGCGCTGCAAGTCGCCCCACATGGGGGCTTGGAATGAGACCTTTTTGCCGGTGATTGGATGCTCGAATCCGAGGTAGGCGGCGTGCAATGCCTGGCGGGTGAGTAAGAAGTCTTGTCTGTCGGGCTGCGTTTCGTCAAAGTCGCCTACGCGGACGTGCTTGCCTCCGTACACGTCGTCGCCCACTAGTGGGTAGCCGATGTGTGACATGTGCACGCGGATCTGATGCGTGCGGCCCGTTCGCAATTCAATCTCTACTAGTGAATAGCCCTCGTAGACCTCGCGCACGCGGTACACGGTTTGGCTCGGCTTTCCGAATTCATCGTGACGCACCGCGGCCTTTTCCTTTAGCGTCGGGTGCTTGCCAAGCGGAAGGTCAATCACGTCTGCAAATGGCTCCACTTCGCCCTCAACAAGGCAGAGGTAGCGCTTCTGTGTTTGGCGCAGTTCAAATTGCCTAGAAATTCGCCAGTGCGCGGTGTCACTCTTGGCGCACACCATGACGCCCGAGGTGAACTTGTCGAGGCGATGCACCACGCCCGGCCGGGCAATATCGCCGCCGACCGTACTCAGCGTGCCGCCTGAGTTGTGCAGGAAGTGCCACGCCAACGCGTTGATCAGGGTGCCCGATTTATGCGCGCGCGCTGGATGCACAATCAGACCCGGCTGCTTGTTGACGATGATCAAGTGCTCATCTTCAAACAGGATGTCAAGCGGGATGTTCTCCGCAGCCAGCGTGTTGGAGGGCGGAGGCGGTAGGGTGGCGACCACTCGATCGCCGCGTCGCAACTTGGTACTGGCCTTGGGAACGCGGCCGTTCACCGTGACGGCTTGCTCCTCAATGAGGCGCTGCAACTGCGTGCGGCTTAAGAACGGAACGCGCCGCGCTAAGTAACGATCAAGGCGGAGGTCGACACTCTTGGTGACCTCAAAGACAGCCGTGACGGGCGTCTCATCGTCGGCCGATTGATTCTCGTAAAGCTCGAAGAGCTCCGCGGGATCAGCGCTCAGCGCTTCTTCGTCAGTGTCGCCTGCAAGCTCGTCTGGCCCGTCCGATGGCGTGGTCACGGCGCAGCAGGTGCTGGCGCAGCCGGAGCCGGCGTTGGCGCGGCCGGTGCCGGAGCGCTACCGCCTTGCAGTTGACGGATCATTTCTTCACCAACGGTTGGAGCCGCTGCGGGTGCGCTGCCGTTGGGCAACAGCGCATTTGGGGCCATTTGTCCCGTCAAGTCCGGGATGGCAGCCGGCATCGGCGCGATCGGCTTGGAAGGAAGCACCACTGGGGTAGCCAGTGCCTGCAACGTGGACATGCGCTTGGCGGCCAGTTCGCCAGCCGCGGCAAAGTCCGTGCCCTTGGCACGCGTTTCGATGTCCTTCAGGTAGCCCTCGGCGGCCTTCATGTCGCCCAGGTCTTCTGCCACCGCGGCGCGTCCAAAGAGGGCGCCGAACAGGAATCCGTAGTCGCCTGGATTCTTGGTGGCGGTGATGCGGGCGGCCACCTTTGCGTAGAGAACGTCAGCAGCCTTCAGCCACTCGGTGCGCAACTCGGGAGTGAGCGCGGCGTCAACGGCGCCGGCCTCGCGGTCGAATCGTTGATTGGAAAGGACGGCAGTCAGGTAGCGGTCAGCAGCCAAGAGCTCTGCAAACGGAGCAACGGCGTCTTTGCCCTCATGCTTGGCGGCCACTTCTTGCAGCGCGGCGGGGAGGTTGGCTCCACCAAGCTCGGCCCATGCGTTGTCTCGCTCCTTCTCCTGACGCTGGCTCCACCAGAACCAACCCATGGCGACGGCGGCAATGATCAGGACGCCGAGCAGGATGTTCTGCCCCCATGTCTTGAGCCAATGCACGAAATCGTCATTGACGCGACCCTCGCTGAGGTCGGCTTGCTGCATGGTCTTTAGACGGCGGTCGATCTGGCTCATAGAACCGGGGAGTGTAGCGGGAAACGCCTATCCTTCCCGGGCCGCGCCGTCATGAACTTTGCCTGAAACTTCCCGTATGCCCGGACTCATTGTCACCGATCTTGATGGAACCCTGCTCGATAAGCGCGGGCGGGTCAGCCCACGCAACCGCGCCGCGTTGAAGGCTGCACATGACGCTGGCTGGCACGTGGCCATCGCTACCGGACGCACGTGGTCAGAGAGCCATCACGCCATCGATTGCATCGCCGAAGACGCGCTCTTCATTGGTGTTGGTGGTGCTTCGCTCCATGAAGCCGGTAGCGGACGCGTGTTGTCAACCATGACGATTGATGCGCCCATGGCGCTCAACGTGGCCGACATCATCATGGGCCACGGTCACCGCGCGCACCTCTTGATGGACGCCAGCCTGACTGGTCACGACTACATCTTTGTTGGCACCGCGGACTTGGATGCGGCCACCAAGTGGTGGCTCACGGAACATCCCAGTAAGTCACGTGATTGGCATGCGGCGCCG
>JBIKQN010000030.1:0-9201 GCA_044349615.1 Phycisphaerales bacterium | reverse complement strand
GGGAGTTAGAGGCGTTGGGGGTACCAAATCACTTTGGACCACAGCGCTTTGGCATGCGTAACAACAATCATGTCCTTGGTGCATTGCTTTTGAGTTCTCGGCATGCCGAGGTGTTGGGTGAGCTCATTTCAACCAAGGGCAGTGCGTTTCCAGAATCAGAACGTCCTGCGCGTGAAGCAGTCGATGCGGGGCGTTATGCCGAAGCCGCAGGGCTTTGGCCGCGCGGTCTTGACGCCGAGCGCATGGCAACTCGTGCACTCATGCGTGGGACAGATGCGCGAACAGCCGTTCGGGGAGTACCGCGGCCAATTCAGGAAATATGGACCGATGCATGGCAGTCCGCGGTGTTCAACCGCGTGCTTGATGAGCGAATCGCTTCGGGAACGCTCGGTTTGGTTGAGCAGGGCGATGTGGCATTCAAGCATGGCAACGGTGCCAAGTTCATCGTCGGTGAAGATGACTGTGCGGTTGTCGGCGACGATTCGCTCGCAGCGCGGGCCGGTCGATTCGAGATTTCCGCAACTGGCCCCATGCCCGGTCCTGATGTGCTGCAAAGCACGGGTGCAGTTGCTGAACGTGAGCGTGCTGCCATCGTGGCATTTGGCGGCGATCCTGCGCGCTTCCAAGAGACGGGTCGTCGACCAGCAGGTGATCGCAGACCGCTGCGAATAAAGGTTGCAAACCCAGAGATTGAATCTGGCTTTGATGATCACGGGCCGTACGTGCGCGTGGCGTTTGATCTGCCGGCGGGTGCTTACGCCACGGTGGTGCTGCGCGAGATTCTTGGTGACGGCTTCGTGGATGCATCGCGTGATGCTGTGCGTTCCTGACGGCGGCGCACAAAGAACGAAGTCAGTTGCCGCCCGCATGTCTTTGCCAAGATTCCAGCAACAATTGGCGGTCGGTGGTTGAGGCGTCCGTCTGCGGGAATACTCCACAAACTGCCGCAGGCGCCAGCTTTCGGGTCATGTGCACCGAAGAACACACGGCCAATCCGCGCGTTGACGATCGCGCCCGCACACATGGCGCATGGCTCAAGTGTGACCGCAAGCGAGCAATCGGAAAGTCGCCACGCTCCGCGCGCGCGACCAGCCTCACGCATGGCAACAAGTTCAGCGTGACCAGTTGGATCGCCAGTGAGTTCGCGATCATTGGCGTGTTCAGTCACCACCGTGCGTCCGTGATAGACCACCGCGCCCACTGGCACCTCGCCGTGCTTGGCGGCTTGTCGCGCGAGCGTCATGGCGCGCAGCATCATGCCGATGTCATTTGCTCGCGCGCCGGCGCGGAGTGCGCCAGGACCGGCCATTCGGAGCAGTTGGTTTCTGCCGCGCCCGTGTCCACTCATCCGCTGCCCTCATCGCCCTCAGCGCCATCAGTCTTCTTTGCCTTGTACTTCGGACGACCGATCATCGCGCCGAATGTATTGCGCATGACGCCGCCCTCGGCGACCGCTTGCGTTGGTGCAATCACCAGGAGCACGATGCCCAATTCATAGAGCAGGTAGAGCGGAAGCATGAGCGCCAGCATGGTGAACATGTCCACTGTCGGTGAAATCACTGCAGCCAAGATGGCGCACACAAAGAGCGCATGTCGGCGATGTTGGCGGAGCATCTTCGTATTCAGGATCCCAACCCAGCCAAGCAGCAGAACGACGACGGGCATCTGGAATGCAAGCGCGATGGCCGCCGCAAAGAACAGCAGGAAATTGATGAATTCCTCAAGTCGGTATTGCTGGGTGAGATTGCCGGTGGTGCGTGTAGGAATGGTTCGCACCTCGAGCCGGCCGTCCTCACGAGCGGTGTCGAGCGCAATGTAGAGCTGTGAATCCTTCTTCAGCATCCACACCTCGCCGACATTCGCACTTGCAGGATCGGCCTCCAATACCGGAATGCGAGGCGTTCCCTCCACAAGTGCCGATGGGGGCGGCGCGATCGTGCGCGGCTCCTCCACGCCGAAACTGATGAGCAGCGTCAGCATGTACGGAAGTGCCAAGTACAGAAGCGTCAAACCAACCGCCACCAGAATTGCAGAGAGTGGAATCAGGAATTGCGCATAGCGGCGTTCGTGTGAATACAAGCCTGGTGAGACAAACTTCCAGAGTTGATACAGAATCCACGGCATCGAAAGCATGAGGGATCCCCAGATCGAAATCTGTAGATCCACCATCAGTGTTTCGGTGGGGCTCAACACCTGCAGGTTGGTTGGTTGCCCCTGCGCGGCGAGCGCATCCATCAGGGGTTGCACAAGAAATCCGCGCACATGGGTGCCAGCGGTAAAGAGTCCGCACCCCACAATGAGCGGCACGATGGCAGCCTTGATGATGCGGCTGCGCAGCTCGTCAAGATGCCCGCCGAGCGACATGAAACTGCTCATCAGGCCGTCGTTCGAATGTTGGTCTTGATCAAGTGGCATAGATGGCAGGCATGCAATAGGAAGGAGAAGGCAGGGTCAGGCTAGTCGTGAGGCCCGTCGAAGGTGTACGCAGGTCAGTGTTCCATAGCAGCTGGCCGACCAGTCCCCTCCGGAAGATTGAAAAACCGCCTTGCATTCGCATCAACGGTGCGTTCGAAGTTATCAAAGGACGTTCCGCGCAATGCAGCCAGGAATAGACCGGTGTGCATCACATACGCGGGGACGCACGGCCGCGCGCCACGCATCGGCTCTGGCGATAGAAACGGCGCATCGGTTTCGCACATGATGCGGTCGCTTGGCACCAGCTTGGCAGCAGCAGCAACTTCAGGCGCACTGCGGAATGTGACTACGCCAGTGAAACTGATCCATGCGCCGAAATCCAAGACAGCACGCGCATCGTCCGGTGTTTCGGTAAAGCAGTGAAAGACAAATCGATCTGCTGGCAAGCCAGTGGCACGCAGAATCGGCAGCAGTTGCGGAACGGCGCGGCGGCAATGGATCACGATCGGCTTCACGAGTCCCTCGCTGTGCCATGCAGCAATGCGCGTTAATTGTTCCTCAAGAATGCGTACTTGCAGATCTACTGACGGTTCCGCGTAGTGATTGTCAAGACCCAGTTCTCCCCATGCCACACACTTGGGATGTCGCGCGGCGCGGTGCATGTCGTCCCATGAAATGGGATCCGCCGCGTGGAGCGGATGAATCCCCGAAGTGCACCAGACATCGGCATGCTGCTCGGCAAGTTCCGCACCTCGCACGGCGTCGGCTGTTGTCGTGGCGATTGTCACGAAGCCGCCAACGCCCGCCTGGCGCGCCTCGGCCAACACGCGGTCAAGCCTTTCGTGGATTCCGTCGTACAGAAGATGGCAGTGGGTATCGATCACGGTTGAAAGGGGGAGGTAACGAGCAATGGAGAGCGCTGGGTCAATTTGTCCAATAATATCAATGTTTCAAACGTTTGGTATCGGACAGCCCAAAACGGTTCCTCGGGCATTCCAAGCCAGTTTCGCCATCAGTCCGAAGGGTAGCAGCACTTGCGAATACCTTTGTTGACCACTTGAAGGGTGCGCCCTTACCATGGAGGACTAGACATTGTGAAAAAAAGCACAATGTTTCTTGGCGTTGCCCCGTGCGACGCCTGTTAGGACACCCGACACGGATCTCAATCGATGAGCCGATTCCTGTTTCCCCGCTGGTCGAACGCGCTGCTTCCATTCATGTTGATCGTTGGCGCGATCGCTCCGTTGTATGTCTCGCTTCTGGTTGCCTACGGATTCAGTCCGAAGACGCTTGATGGTCAATACCAGCCAGACCAACCAGTGCCATACAGCCACGCATTGCATGTTGGCAAGCTCGGCCTTGATTGTCGCTACTGCCACAACACGGTTGAAACCGCATCCCATGCTGCCGTGCCGCCCACGCAGACATGCATGAACTGCCATACGCAGATTCACAAGGACAGTCCGCGCCTTGCCAAGGTTCGTGAAAGTTACGAGACAGGCATGCCCATCGAGTGGATCAAGGTCCACAAACTTGGTGATTACGCCTACTTCAATCACGCAGCGCACGTCACTCGCGGCGTCAGTTGTGTTGAGTGCCACGGCCGTGTTGATCAGATGGAAGTAGTCCACCGTGCCCAACCGCTTTCAATGGGCTGGTGCTTGGAATGCCATCGCAACCCAGTGGATCGTGTGCGCCCTCCAGAAGAAGTCTTTGCAATCTGGAAGCCGACCGACTCATGGACCAAGGATCAGCGGCTTGAGTTGATCAAGAAAAACGACATTCACCCCAACGATTACTGCTCGACCTGCCATCGCTGATGCGAACGGCGACGGACGACCCCGACACAGGGAACAGAACACATGCATGACGGTTGCAACCACGGTCCCGCAGAACCCACCAACGCCGCAGTTGAAGCGCCGCAGACGGGTGGCCCTGCGCGCCGTTCCGTTTACTGGCGCTCAATTGAGCAGCTCTCTGATTCACCGGAGTTCCGTGCTTACATGCACAATGAATTCCAGCCTGGCGCAAGTGAGGCATCAGATGATGATCGTCGCACCTTTATCAAGGTGATGGGCGCATCATTTGCGCTCGCCGGACTCGCCGCTACTGGATGTCGGCGCTTGCCTGAAACCAAGTTCGCGGAGTACGCATCGCGCCCCGCGAATCGCACTCCTGGAATTCCGGTCACCTTTGCTACCAGCTTTGAACTTGGTGGTATTGGCTTCGGTCTTTTGGCCACAAGTTATGACGGTCGCCCCATCAAGCTTGATGGCAATCCCGTTCATCCGTCATCGCCACTTGCTGGTGGTGCTGCCGCGATTGATCCAACTGAATTCACCAAGCGTGGCGTACCCCAAGTTGGTCCGTCGAACGCCATGACCCAGGCGCGAGTCCTTGAGCTGTATGACACGGATCGCAGCCGTATTGCATTGCAGGATGGCAAGGACTCCACGGCTGCCGCACTTGAATCATGGATTGATGCTCGCAGGACGGAATGGAAGAAGGATGGCGGAGCTGGTCTTGTGGTGCTTGCAGAGCCCACATCATCGCCAACCCAGCTTGATATGAAGGCGCGCCTTCTGAAGGCCTTCCCGAAGGCCACATGGGCGTCATGGTGTGCGGTGAATGATGACAACTCGCTCGCCGGCACTGCCGCGGCGTTTGGCTCATCACGTCGCGTTCATCCAAAGTTTGACCAAGCAGAAGTGATTCTTAGCCTTGACTGCGATTTCCTCCACGAGGATCTCCAGAGCGTCGCGAATGCACGTTCATGGGCTGCAGGTCGATCACTCGTCAAGCGCGAGAATGGATCATTGGTTTCCAAGGATCCATCCGCCGCGTCGATGAGCCGCGTTTATCAAGTTGAAGGCCTTCTCACGCTGACCGGAATGAATGCGGATCAGCGCATTGCGATGCGTCCGTCGCAGGTGGCCGCGTTTGCTGCAGCAGTTGCAGACCGCATCGGCGTTGATGGTGCGCGCCAGATGTCTGCGTTTGCGCCAAAGCTTGGCGAACATGATCAAGAAGTTGTTGATGCACTCGTGAATGACCTCAAGAAGGCTGGCCGCAAGGCGTTGGTGGTCGCTGGTCCGCGCCAGCCCGCTGTTACCCATGCGCTTGCTGCAGCCATCAACGGCAAACTCGGTGCCTATGGCATGACGGTTGAAACGAGCGCCACTGATGCTCAGATGTGCTCCGCTGGAATCCAGAAGGTAGTCACGGCTCTCAATGCGGGCACCGTCGACACGCTGGTAGTGATGGGCGCAAACCCCGTCTTCGATGCGCCTGTTGATCTTGGATTTGCCGCCGCCATGGCGAGGGCAAAGGGAGTGCTGCACCTGGCATACCGCGTGGATGAAACCTCGCGCGCCGCTGGATGCACTTGGCATGTGCCCATGACGCACTTCTTGGAGAGTTGGGGTGACACACGCGCCGCCGATGGCACGATTGCCCTTGTACAGCCCTTGGTTGCTGCACTCCTCGATCCAACCGACGGCGGACGCAGCGCCATCGAACTGTGTGCATCGCTCACGGGTGATGAAACACGCTCTGGAATGGATTTGGTGCGTCGGACCCACATGGCGGTCTCAGGCAAGTCCGGCGCTGACTTTGAGCGCGCCTTCCGCACCAACCTTGACACCGGCATCTGCCCCGGCACTGCAAAGTCACGCGAGGCCACGCCTGCGCCTTCACTTGCTGCCAAGGCGATGGCAGCATGGATCGATGCCCGCACCGAAACCGATGGCCTCGAACTGGCCTTCTTTACCGATGGCAAGATGTTCGATGGACGCTTTGCAAACATCGGTTGGCTGCAAGAGTTGCCGGACGTGATCACCAAGATCACATGGGACAACGCGCTTCTTATGTCTGGCGCTACGGCTTCCAAGTTGGGCGTGAAGAGCGGCGACATGATTTCCATCACTGTTGCTGGCGCGCCCACCGCGAGTAATGCTGCAGCATGGATCGTGCCGGGCATGGCTGATGACACCCTCGGACTTGCTGTTGGCTATGGCCGCGGTGAGGCTGCGGGTGGAATTGCTGCTGGTTCTGGATTTGCGGCGTCTGCGCTGCGTACCGTGAATGCACCGTGGCTTGCCACTGGAGTCAAGGCGAGCAAGGCGAATGAGACATATGCATTCGCGCACACCCAAGATCACGGCACCGCTGACGCGGCAATCGAGTCTGTTCCGCTTGATTCCATCCAAGAGCGTCTCCCTACCCTGATCCGCGAGGCATCGCTCGATCACTACAAGGAGCATCCTGACTTTGCGAAGCACGCGTCCCATGTGGCGCACCGCCTCTCCATGTGGGAGGAGTCAAACCTCGATGGCGCCAAGTATCGATGGGCAATGACAATCGACCTCGCCTCATGCACTGGCTGCAGTGCGTGCGTGGTTGCGTGCCAGGCAGAGAACAACATTCCGATCGTCGGCAAGGACCAAGTGGCTCGCGGTCGTGAGATGCACTGGATTCGTATCGACCGCTACTTCAAGGGCGGCACGGCAGCCAAGCCTGATGGGTACCGCGTACAACCAGTGACCTGCGTGCACTGCGAGAACGCGCCTTGTGAGCAAGTATGCCCGGTTGCGGCCACCGTCCATGATTTGGATGGCCTCAACAACATGGTCTACAACCGTTGCATCGGTACTCGCTACTGCAGCAACAACTGCCCGTACAAGGTGCGCCGCTTCAACTTCTTTGATTACAACCGTCGCGATCCAGTACGCGACGGCGGCATTCTGATGACCAAGCCTGAGTACTACCTCAAGGATGGTCCGAATGACATGACCAAGATGCAGTTCAACCCTGAAGTCACCGTGCGTATGCGTGGCGTCATGGAGAAGTGCTCGTTCTGCACGCAGCGCATCCAGCAGGCGAAGATTTCTTCCAAGAACCAGTGGGTTCGTGCTGGTGGCGTTGACTCGGGTGCGCCAGCAAGTTCCATCTCCGATGGCATGGTCCAGACCGCCTGCCAACAGGCGTGCCCAACCGGAGCCATCGTGTTTGGTGACTTGAATGTTGCTGGTAGCGATGTCTTGCAGTTGCAGCGCTCCAAGCGCAGTTATGACTTGCTTGGAGAACTGAACACCAAGCCGCGTCTGAAGTATTTGGCTCGCGTTGACAATCCGTCCATCGATCACTCAGGTCATGATCACGGTCATGGTCATGGTCATGATCATGGCGATCACGCCGCTGCACCTGCTGCTAATGGAGGCAAGGCATGAGCACCATCCAGGCTCACGAAATCGATAACACCGGTGATGTTCCGGGCAAGCGCAGCCCGCTTGTTCTTGGGCACACCGATTTCCACCAGGTCACCAACACGATCTGCCGTCCAAATGAGACGCGCAAGCCACCCATGGCGTGGTACATCATGTTCGGCATCAGCATGCTGTTGGTGATGAACCTTGGATTTGTGGTTCATTACCTGATCTTCACTGGCGTTGGCGTCTGGGGTCTCAACAACCCAGTGATGTGGGCCTTCGACATCACCAACTTCGTGTTCTGGGTTGGTATTGGTCACGCAGGAACGCTTATCAGCGCCATCCTGTTCCTGTTCCGCCAGAAGTGGCGTACGGGCATCAATCGATTTGCAGAGGCGATGACCATCTTCGCGGTCATCTGCGCAGGACTCTTTCCCGGCATCCACGTTGGTCGTGTCTGGTTGGCGTACTGGCTCTTCCCGATCCCAAACCAGATGGACATGTGGCCGCAGTTCCGCAGCCCGCTTCTCTGGGACGTCTTTGCAGTCAGCACCTACTTCACGGTGTCGCTGCTGTTCTGGTACGTGGGTCTGGTACCTGACTTGGCCACCATGCGTGACCGTGCCAAGGGCAAGGTCCAGCAGATGGCCTACGGCCTGTTCTCTCTCGGATGGCGCGGCTCGAATCGGCACTGGCATCGGTATGAGCGCGCGTATCTGCTGCTTGCAGCACTTTCCACTCCGCTGGTGCTTTCGGTGCACAGCGTGGTGTCCTTTGACTTTGCCACTAGTCAGCTACCAGGCTGGCATACCACCATCTTCCCGCCGTACTTTGTTGCCGGCGCCATCTTCAGTGGTTTCGCCATGGTGGTCACTTTGGCAGTACCCGCCCGCGAACTGTTTGGCCTGAAGAACCTCATCACGCTGCGTCACTTGGACAACATGAACAAGGTCGTCTTGGTGACCGGATGCATGGTTGGCTATGCCTACGGAATGGAGTTCTTCATCGCTTGGTACTCAGGCGCGCTCTATGAGAAGTTTGCATTCATGAATCGCGCGTTTGGTCAGTACTCATGGGCGTACTGGATCATGGTGAGCTGCAACGTCATCACGCCGCAACTCTTCTGGTTCAAGAAGGTCCGCACCAGCATTCCTCTGATGTTCATCTTGAGCCTCTTTGTGAATGTCGGCATGTGGTTCGAGCGATTCGTGATCATCGTCACGAGTCTCGCGAATGACTTCTTGCCTTCGAGTTGGGACAAGTTCGTTCCTACTTGGGTCGACATCGGCACCATGCTCGGGGCCTTTGGACTCTTCGGCGTGTTGTTCCTTCTGTTCTGCCGCTTCCTACCGATGATTGCCATCTCGGAAGTGAAGGGCGTCATGCCGCAGGCGGACCCGCACTGGGAAGGCTGGCATCAATCACACGGAGCAGGCTCAAAGGCTGCTGCTGCGCACTCCGCTAACGGAGAACACTCGTGACCACACTAACAACACAGACAAGCACGCCAACAAGCACTGCAGCGCCCGCGCGCTTGTATGGCTTGGTTGCAGAGTTTGAAAATCCAGCCCAGATTGTT
>JBIKQN010000355.1:0-2762 GCA_044349615.1 Phycisphaerales bacterium | reverse complement strand
GCGCCAGCCGATGCGGCTGAGCGAATTCGCCGTCTGCGTAGCAGTCCCGCATTTGCAGAAGCAGGCGGACGCTCGGTGGATGTTGTTGGTCTTGATGCAGCGAGCGATGGCACATTTAAGTCATTGGCGATCGTGGTTGCTGATCCAGACTTGGTTGGTGCTCAGCTCTCAGATGTTGCATGGCAGAAGAACTACGCAGACCTTGAATGGAATCTGATCTCTTCAGCTTTGAGCCAGCAGGCATCGCTTGAGCAGGTTTCCAGTATCTCGCCCTCAGTGGCTCGCGATCTTGCATCGCAAGCGACTCTTGCAGTATTGCTGTCATGCGTCGGAATGCTGGTGTACATCTGGATTCGATTCGGTTCGCTCCTCTATTCGGTAGCGACGGTCATTGGTGTTGTCTTCAACATTTCCGTGTGTATTGGAATGCTGGCAATGAGCAAATGGATTGGCGATACCCATGTGGGCCATCTCCTGCGCATGCAGGACTTCCGCATTGATCTGAATGTGGTGGCTGCCTTGCTCGTCGTGATTGGTTACTCGCTGAACGACACGATTGTTATCTTGGACCGCGTTCGCGAAAATCGCGGCAAATTGGCGCACGCTTCGCGTTCCATCATCAATCAGTCGCTGAACCAAACATTTAGCCGAACGCTGCTCACCGGTGGTTGCACAGCGGCAACCCCCATCGTTCTGTATTTGGTGGGTGGCCCAAGCATGCAACCATTTGCGTTCACGTTCTTCATCGGTCTGGTCGCGGGAACATTCTCGTCCGTTGCCATTGCCGCACCGCTTGTCTATGTACCCGGCGAAGGAACGCCGGAGTCGGATGGGGAGCCATCAACCGCCCTCGCATCGCCAGTTGCGGCATGAGCCGCCATTGATTGAAACATCGTTGCGGGCATCGCGTCCGCAGCACGCTCGGATTCGCCACGGAAGGAGATTTTCAACATGTCTAACGGAGCTCGTTTATCAGCAGTGATTGTGGTAGTGGCTGTTGCCGCCATCGGCCTCTACTTTGCGTTTATGACGCCATCTACACCGAGTACGGAGAACCCCAAGGCGCCAGTTGATGCCTTGGTGTCACCGGATCCGGCTCAGGGCATCGGTGAACTCACCGGTGCTGCTGCGGCAAGTGCGGGGGACGCCAATGGTGCACCTCCGCCGGAAGCCTTCGGCGCAGGCAGCGGTTCGATTTCTGTTCCTGCTACGGATTCAGGGGCGCCAAACACCCTAGCCCCAGCCACAGGTACGGCAGCAGCAGCGGGTGCCTCTGCAGGCGGCGCTGCCGGGCGTACTGCAACCCCAGTGACGCCAACCGGTGTTCAGGGAGGCGGCGCCGTCATTGCACCGCCACCGGTCACCGTCAAGGTTGATCCAGTTCCTGCGCCCTCATCAAGCACCACGCAATACACCATCAAGTCGGGCGACACCCTTGAGGGTATTGCCCGGACGCAGATGGGCGGCGGACAGAAGTGGCAGCAGATCGTTGCCGCGAATCCAGGGCTTGATCCGAAGGCTCTCAAGATTGGCCAAAAGATCACCATTCCGGCTGCTGGCACAGCCACTAGCCAGGAGAAGGCATCCGCGCCAGCTGGAAGCAGTACCACCGCGGCGCCAAACACCTACACGGTCCAGAAAGGCGACACGCTGATTGAGCTGTCTCGCAAGTTCTATGGCTCGGAAACTGAATGGAAGCGGATTCTGGAGGCGAATGCCGGCACGCTGAAGGGTGATGCAAAGGCCATTACCCCTGGCATGAAACTGGTCATTCCGGCCAAGCGCTGATCGTCGATCCCTCAATCCACGCAAGTATCCGCGTGCCCCGAACTGCGCTTTACCGGACGCAGAACTCGGGGCACGCTCTTAATTTAGGAAATCGGCAAGAGAAATGGACTGCAACCGTCCGAGATGCGTACACCTTGTGTTAGTTGTGCTTGCTTTGCCTTCAGCGATTCGTATTTGGCTTACCCCGCCGATCTTAATGTCCCCAACGACCCCATACGTGAGAATAGTTTCTATGCGACCAAGTGACATCCGCTTTCTAGCCCCGACCGCTCGGTTTGGATCCTCGGTTCTCTTTATCGCATCTGTGGCGGCGATCATGGGTTCGATCTCCTTACAGGCCAAGACAGCAACCTCGGTCGCCGTGGACTCACAGCAGCCGTCCGAACGAATGATGATCGGGCTTGATGCCATCTGCGCAGGCGAGATTCCCGGCGTCCCGATGTCGCTTTGCTTTGCCCCAGGAACATCGGCCGACGAAGTCAATCAAGTAACGCAACAGCTAACGAGGCAGTGGGCAAAGGATCTTGCTGCACGACCAATTGTTGGTGAAGGTGATGGCGGCGCCGCGTACTACGTCGGCAATCGGTGGTTACTTGGAGGCAGTTCCGCACAAGGACAACCATTGTCACTCACGTGGTCCATGCCAGCCGATGGTCTAGCAATTCCTGATGGGCTCTCCGGCGGAGCCACTTCACCGAATAACCTGAATGCCACCTTTGTCACAAAGTTCGGAACGCTAGAGGCCGGCAAAAATCTCGTCAGACAAGTGTTCGCCCGTTGGAGCGCCGTCTCTGGCGTGTCATACACCGAAGTGTCGGACGATGGCGCGGCATTTGGTCTTCCCGGTGGCCCAACGCGCGGCGATATTCGTATTGTCGGCCGCCCGTTCTCCAGCAATGGCGTACTGGCATACAACTACTTCCCCAACGATGGTGACATGGTGATTGTCACGTCGAACAGTAATGCCTGGTCGG
>JBIKQN010000356.1:0-2762 GCA_044349615.1 Phycisphaerales bacterium | reverse complement strand
CGAATGCCAGGTGACCTTCAACATTGCGCAGGGTGAGATTGGTGTCTTTGCCCGTGAGAATCACCGCGTCGGCGGGACCCAAATCCGAAGGCGTTGGCTCCGGCCGAGCCGATGCGTTGCGCTCGGCGCCGCGCAGGAAACTCATAGCGGCGATGCCAGCGAGGGCGGAATAAACGATGACGCGTTCTGTGTTGCGCATGGATGGAGTTTCTTAGTCGCCTTGATCAAGGATGGCCATGAAGGCCTCCTGTGGGATCGACACCGAGCCGATCTGCTTCATTCGCTTCTTACCGGCCTTCTGCTTCTCAAGCAGTTTGCGCTTACGGCTGATGTCGCCGCCGTAGCACTTCGCAATGACGTTCTTGCGCATTGACTTGATGCTCTCACGAGCGATGATCTTGCCGCCGATGGCAGCCTGCAGCGGAATTTCAAACTGATGGCGATCGATCTGCCCCTTCAGTTTCGCCAAGATCGACCGGCTGCGTTGGTCCGCATTTTCGCGGTGGCAAATCATGGCGAGCGCCTCAACGGCATCGCCATTCACCAAGATCTGCACCTTCACCAGATTGTCCGCGCGGAAGGCGATGATTTCGTAATCCATCGTGCCGTAGCCGCGAGTCACGCTCTTCAACTTGTCGTAGAAGTCATAAATGATTTCTGCAAGCGGCAGTTCATAGATGAGCATCTGCCGATCTTCACCGATCGCCATCTGGCTCTGGAAGCAGCCGCGACGAGCGTCGCAGAGTTTCATCAAGTCACCGATGTTGTCATTGGGGCAGATGATTTCAATCTTGACGATTGGTTCGCGGATCTCAGCAACCACTCCCATGTCGGGAAGGTCAGCGGGGTTGTGAATCTCAACAAGCGTCCCATCAAGTTTCATCACTTGATAGCTGACGGTTGGCGCAGTTTGAATGATGTTGACGCCGCCCTCACGCTCCAGGCGCTCTTGCACGATGTCCATGTGCAGGAGACCCAGGAAGCCAACGCGGAATCCGAAGCCGAGTGCTTCGCTGTGCTGCACTTCATAGGTGAAGCTGGCATCATTGATGTGCAATTTCTCCATCGCTTCGCGCAGGCTTTCAAAGTCGGCGCGCTTGCCGGTGCCTTCGTCGTCGGTGGCGGGGTAGAAATCGCAATACACCATCTGCTTTGGCTCTTCGTAGCCTTCAAGAGCTTCTGTTGCCGGGTCATTATCGAGCGTGATGGTGTCACCAACGCGCACTTCGGCGAGGCTCTTGATACCAGCGCAGAGGTAGCCGACCTGCGCGAAAGTCAGGGCTTTCATCTTCTGCGGGAACGGCGTGTTGCGGCCGAGTTCGATCGCATTGAAGGTTCTGCCGGTTCCCATCATGCGGAACTTGTCGCCGTGCTTGATCTGACCGTCGAAGACGCGGATGTACAAGACTACGCCTTTGTAGTCGTCGTACTTGCAGTCAAAGACCAGGGCGCGCAGTTGGCGCATCTTCTCCGCGGGTGGCGGAGGCAGGCGCTCAACGATGCGGTCGAGGAGTTCATGGATTCCCTGGCCGGTCTTGGCGCTCACGGGCAGGCAGTCTTCAGCAGGCAAACCAAGAACCTGCTCAATTTCCATCGCCACCTTGTCAGGATTAGCGGCTGGCAAGTCGATCTTATTGATGACCGGAATCAGCGTGAGGTTGTTGCCGACCGCGAGGTATGCGTTGGCCACGGTCTGCGCTTGCACGCCTTGCGTGGAGTCAACCACCAAGACGGCGCCTTCACACGCCTTGAGGGCGCGGCTCACTTCGTAGGTGAAGTCAACGTGGCCGGGGGTATCGATGAAGTTGAGTTCGTAGTCCTCATCCTTGTAGCGATGGGTCACCGTAACGGCGGATGCCTTGATGGTGATGCCGCGTTCGCGCTCAAGATCCATGGAGTCCAACATCTGCGCGCGCGCCTCGCGGGCGCTGACGGCCTTGGTGGCTTGAAGGAGGCGATCCGCAAGGGTGCTCTTGCCGTGGTCGATGTGGGCGATGATGGAGAAGTTGCGGATGCGCACGTCGGGCTCTGGGCTTGGTTCCGCAGCCGCATTGGTGCGGCGTGGAAAGTCCTGAAGTCTAGCGGAGCGCGGGGTTACCCGAACCGCATTCCGGGCAGGAGCGGGGGTAATCCTGCAGGACATCACCGGGGGCAGTGTGGGCGTCGGTGGGTCCAAGCAAATGCCCACATGAAGTGCAGGTGGGGTAACCGCGGGCGGAGAGTGCCTCCCGTACGAACGGTAGGTAGCCCCGACGCATGGCCACCATGAACGCGATGTGTTGCAGGAACAGGTAGGCAGCGAGCAGCAGTAGTCCAAGAAGGAGCCACGTCTGGGTAGCGGATGTTCCGCCAATCGCCACCTGAAGCCCTTCCATCGCTACAGCAAGTGCGGCAACGAGCAACGGAACAGGGAGCACCGAAATCCAGATGAACCGCCAGCATGCACGCCAGTCCCGCAGCATTCGAAGGTTGGCGTCCCAGTGGATCACCGCCTGCTCTCGCCAGGAGAGGCGAAGTGAGGGGTCGTGAAATTGCGGCCACCAGTTCCAGTTGGCCATGGCGTACGAGGGTTGGTCAGCGACCAGGCGCTGTGGCGGCGGGGGCTTGTGCTGGAGCAGCCGTTGGTGCTGGAGCAGCCGTTGGTGCCGGAGCAGCCGTTGGTGCCGGCGCAGCTGGCACCAGTGACGCTGGTGTTGGTTGTGTGGGCGGATGGGTCATCTTGCCACCGGCAGTCTCAAGGATGAATTGTCCGTCATCACCTT
>JBIKQN010000354.1:0-2764 GCA_044349615.1 Phycisphaerales bacterium | reverse complement strand
TGGATCTTGCCGCAGCCCGCACAGGACAGGTTGCAGCGAAAGAGTGGCTCAAGCATGAGCACCAACGGGTATCGCTTGATTCCACGGATCCGTTGTCCGAGAACGTATGAAGCGACAGTCCACATCTGGGAAATCGGGACAGCCATGGGGTTTCCGGGGGTTCCTGGGGGGCGAAGGAAATCTTCACAAACAGTTCGAACTCGGGCGATCCGGGTCGGGGGCGGGATCGTAGCACCTTCATGACAACCCTCGCTGCACGAGCGATTACTCTTGAGGAATTGATGGCCGCCCACGGGAGCGCGCTCAATACCCTCCCCTTTGACAGCATGCTTGACGGTCTAGGCGATCTTGCCGGCACCGTATCCCGGCGGGTGCGCCAATTCGCGCAGGCGACTGCAGCAAAGTCCCGTTCCTGCCGTACTATGCCTAGCCGCGCGACCGCCGGAAGCGCCCCTTCCACGATGGCGACCGCCGAGCAAACCGACGAATCCCTTCTGACTGCCTACATCGATGGCGACCGCCAAGCGTTCGCCGCGTTGCTTGAGCGCTATCGGACGGAACTGCATGGCTTCCTAGCCCGCTTCCTCGGATCCAGCGCGGCCGCTGATGATGTCTTCCAGGAGACCTTTCTGCAGGTTCACCTTGCAGCAAGCACCTTTGACAGCACCCGGAACTTCAAGCCGTGGCTCTTCACCATTGCGGCCAACAAGGCGCGCGACTGGCATCGACGACAAAAGCGTCGTCGTGCCGCCAGTCTTGATGCCCCAATCGGCGGCGATCCCGATGGAACGCGGATGGTGGATCTCATGCAGTCAAAGGACGAAGTGCCTTCGAACTTGCTTGAGAACTCTGAGATGCGCAGTCGAGTCAAGGACGTCATCGATTCCATGCCTGCCCTCTACCGCGAAGTGCTCCAACTCAATTACTTCCAGAAGATGAGCTACCAGCAGATCGCCGAAGTGCTGGGCATTCCACTTGGGACAGTGAAGAGTCGGTTGCACGCTGCCGTTGCCACTTTCGCAGAGTCATGGAAGACTGCTGAGGCGCGCTCATCGCGCATGTCAAGCGCGAACAAGGAGTTCAAGGCATGAGCCATCCACCCGATCAATCGCCCGGAGAAATCTTCGGGGCGCAACTTTGTGACGCAGACATGCGCGTGCTCGACTTCCTAGCCGAGCACGGCTTTGACGCATCAAAGGTGCCTCTTCTTCCTTTGGAAGATCAGCCACGAGCAATGGCACTCGTGCGGCAGATGCAAGTACTTGACGCGTACCCCGCTGACGATTCCGACAGTTCCTTGGTCGATGCCACACTCGCGCGCATTGACCGTTGGGAAGCCGCAAGCGAAGCATCGATGCGCGTTCACTCTGGTTCACTCCGCAACTTTCGACTCGCCGACTTTGTGAGCGTTGCCGCCTTGATCCTGGTGGGCGTAGGCATTCTGCTGCCCATCGCTGCGCGCATTCGTCAACAGAGTCTCTCCAGTGTGTGCGCCAACAACATGCGCTCGCTGCATGGCGGACTTGATAGTTACGCCCGCACCCATGGCGGATTGCTTCCGGCCGTTGCATCGATTGGAAATCTTGGCTCGTTGTTTTCGACAACGCCAACACAGCAGCCCAGTGTTTCGTCGGCGCTAGGCATGCAAAGCACCAGCACAACGCCGCTCTACCTGCAGAATGCGCCAATGACGCCAACGCGTATGGTCATCCAATTCCCCGGCGGAACGGTGGTCATCCAGCGAGGCGCACAGGATTGGTCTGGCTCCAATCACAGCGCGCACCTTTCGCCGTTGGTGGCGCAGGGCTACACCGATATGCAGTCACTGCAGTGCCCAGCCTGCGCAGCAGGACTGCCCTGCTTTGCCTATCGCGTTCCAGCTCGTGGACAGCGATTCATGCTCGACACACCAGGGCGCACCGTTGTGGTTGCCGATTCCAATCCAATGATCGAAGCACGGAAACTGGGTGGAACGCTTGAGTCCCGCGTGGTGAATTCCAACAATCACCGTGGTTCAGGGCAAAATCTCTTATTCAGCGATGGCGCTATCGAATGGAAGACCTCGCCAATTCTGACCACCTCGCCCGCCACATCCATGGACAACATCTGGCTGCCGCGCAATGAACGGGGCCGGGAAGTCCTTGAACTTCGGTCGTGGCCAAGCGTTGCCGCCGACAACTTTGTGGCTCAGTGACCAAATAACGAGAAATCTGCGCTGAGGGCATTGTCGGCAAGCAGCGATTCCGGTATCGTCCCCGATCCCCCGCCGAGCCTTCCGCCGGCACTGACTGAGGAACGATCACCATGCCGAAGCAAAAGTCCCATCGCGGTCTGCTCAAGCGCATCAAGCTCACCAAAACGGGCAAGGTGCGATTCAAGGCCCCTAATAGTCGCCATTTGAAGAGCAACAAGACCGGCACTGAACTGCGCTCCTACCGCAAGTCGCGCTACGCGCGCAGCGGTGACCTGCGCTTCCTGAAGAAGCTCCTCGGTCGCGGACTCCGCTCCGAAGAGCGATCGGTTGCAGACGAGAAGATCCGCGATGCCGCCAAGGCCGCTGAGTCGACTCCGGCCGCCAAGTAACTGTTTGTTCGTTGCACCATCGCATTGAGCGCTGGTGCTTTCATCCGCATCGTCCGTCGGGACCAAAGCGCCGATCGAATCGGCCTCCGCCGGACACGACACTGAGGACACCCCATGCCACGTGCACGCAAGGGCGCAGCCAGAACCCAGGCTCGCCGCAAACTCCTCCGCGAAGCTCGCG
>JBIKQN010000353.1:0-2767 GCA_044349615.1 Phycisphaerales bacterium | reverse complement strand
GCCGTTCACCGGGTCACAAATCCAGGATGAAAGCGGCACATCGCTTCCGTTGACGCGCACCCACAATTCAACTGGCGCCCCCCTCGGCGCAACACGCTGCACCGTTGCGGATCCATCAGGAGCGGCGCGCCACTCACCGGGCGCACCGGGCTCAAGCCCAAGGACGAGGAGCGCAGCATGAATTCTGCTGGGCACAATATTGACAGCAAGAAGCGATTCGTGCTCTCGAGTGCCCGCCTTACAGACCGCCTGTTCAAGCCAACCGCGATCGGCGGCAACCTCTGCTTCAACACGCACTTCACCCGCAGTGCGATCCACAACGATGCCGGGACCAAGTTCTATGAGCGGCAGAAGCGATGGAGTCACTGGTTCCGGCACTGCGGTTGGGCTCCGATCCGTTGAGGGTGCTGCGGGCGACTCAACCTCAACGCGCGGGGCGCATGACGCTAGGGCAGTGGCTGTCAGTGCAATGACAAACATCAGACCGCAAAGAGTCCGGGTGACTCTCTGTATGCATTGCCAACAGCAAGTAACTCGCATGAGTAATGTGTTGTAATGCACCCGGAAGGGAACAGTCATTGAATACTGTTTATCGGCGAGGGACTCGCTATTTCGCCAACTCCCGCATGATCGCCCGTGAATCACTCGTCCTTAGGTACAACTATGAGACGCTCGGGAAATTAAAAAGGCCCGGCGGAGACAAGCTCACGCCGAGCCCTTCCGGGGGCTCACTAAGATGATGACAGTATAGACACTTCCTTTCCTTGCTCGAAAGCGTTCATCACGGATATGGTGATTTCATGAAGAAATCTTTGTCGACACTGATCTCACTCCGACGCACCGTCCGGATAGGAATTCCCGTCTACAAGGCAGCCGCGCGGGAAAAATATCCACCAATCGAGCCATCACGGAACGGATTCGCGGGGATACCTCCCTCTGATGGGGTGACAGCTCATCATGAAGTCACGGTTGAGTGCATTGGTGAGCCAAGCCCCCAGACTGGCTATCTGATCGGTATTCAAGAGTTAGATTCCGCGGTGCGCATGCATCTTGCCCCGCTGCTTGGGTCATTCTTTTGTAGCGAAAAAGTCACTGAACCCGTTGATATTGTCATCCAAATGGGTCAACTCTTGGAACGGCATCTTCCGCCGGGAGTTCGCCTCGCGAGCCTTCAATGGTCACCTGGTCCATTCGTCAAACTTCTCTGGAGTACTGCCATGCGTGAGCAAGCGATCGTCACCGAACAGTTTGAATTCAGCGCTGCCCATCGCCTGCATTGCCCGGAACTTTCAGACGAAGAAAACCGACGGACCTTCGGAAAGTGCAATCACCCGAGCGGTCATGGCCACAACTATCGACTGGCTGTTGCTGTCCGCGTCCGCGTGGGAACAGGGGCGCCAACATTGAGCACTGGGACACTTGAGGGCATCGTTGGCAGGTCAGTCCTCGACCGGTTTGACCATCGGCATCTGAACGTCGATTGCCCGGAGTTTGCTACATTGAACCCATCCGTGGAAAATATCGCCCGCGTATGTCACAGCCTGCTAGAAAATGAAATCTCCGCGGCGGGGGCCGAACTTGACCATGTCACCGTGTGGGAGACAGAGAAGACCTCGGCCACCTATCCGGCTGTTGGCCTACTTTCCGCTGCATTGTGACCGTGCCCATCAAACGGGCGACACCACACTTACGCGCACGTGCAGCCGCTGAAATCATCAGTGCTGTCGGACTTCGGCTGGCGATCGTCGCCGTAGACATAAAGCTTGCCAGCCTCTTCGGCGCGGGCAACTTTGTGGGATCCATCACAGAGGGGAAAGTTCTTTGAGAGGCCACAGGCGCAGACAAAGATCGGCTTATCCGATGGCTCGACTTTGACGGGAGCGGCAGCGACGTGACGAATGATGCGGGCCATTAGGTGGGTACTTTCGAATGGGCTCTTAGGGAGCCAAATCTTCCTCTGAAAGCAAACGGAACCGCTTACGGAGGAGGATCTGCCCCGCAAGATGATTGTCATCAACACAAATTGCAACCGCTGGATGTTCGCCGCGCAACATGATCGGATAGGCGAAACGAATATTTAGTTCAGCGCCCAAGAGATAGAGGCATGCCCCGCTCAAGCACTGCTGCTCACCGAGCTCCATGATGATGAGATCTGTCTCGGCGAAGGTGTATTGACTACGCCGCAGAATGTGCCGCGCAGCATCCGCATTCGTGAAAATCATGCGAACGACTGCATAGTCGCTTGAGTCAACAATTGAGAATGCTGCAAGCCGCGTGGACGGCGCTTCATCAAAGGTCCGCAGCAGTTCAAGCAGCTTCCCGACCTTGTTATTCAAGAACACACTGAACTGACGCACCGTTGGGGGCGCGTAGCCATACTCAGTCTCAGCGGCAGGTGGAAGCGATGCACTCATTGCGATTCAGTCTCAAGACCTTGGGGCGGTGAGCATATCTGCACGGCCTACTGCGCGCCGCCAATAAATTCGGGTGCATCAACCCGGGGCAAAAGCCCAGCATTTGCCGCCTGATCAAGAAGCGTCCGAACCGCAAGTCGACCAGTGGGGCCGTAGTCAAGCGTCCAGGAATTGACATACATCCCGATGAATTCATCGGCGAGAGCCTCGGTCATGCCTTCCGCAAATGTCAGTGCATAGCGGATGCTTTCCTCGCGGTGACCAAGCGCATAGAGAACGCTTTGTTCCAAGAGCGCGGCAACTTCCTGCATAGTCCCGGCGCCATGGCGCTCATCAAGGGTCCGCAAGACGCC
>JBIKQN010000029.1:0-9224 GCA_044349615.1 Phycisphaerales bacterium | reverse complement strand
CGCGCACTCGACCATCAACATCGCGCACATGATGAAGGACTAACCCTGCAGAACGGAATCGCGCAAGCGTGCGTGCGGACACATTCAGCGCACGTGCAACATCCGCTGCTTCCAATGCGCCGCCGCGGAGCGATGCGTCCACCGGATCCCTGCGGCTAAGCCGAAGAATGAATGCAGTCAGGTCATGCAACAGTGCGTGCCCAGGAACCACCGAACCAACGCGCACGCCTTCGGGTCGATAGCGAGTGACACGGTCAATCACCAATTCATCGGGATATTCCGAACCCACATTGACATCGCGGACAAACGCCTCTGCGTCGGCAAGCATGCGCATGCGAGCGCGCGCATCGGCAAATCGCGTGCCGTCCCACAGTGCAGCAACGCATTCAGTGCGAAATCGCGCAACGGTAGGCATGATGCATGAGCGCCTTCATTACCAAGGGAAGTCAGCATGAACAGCACGATCACTCGCCGCGGGCGCAAGCCCAGCCGCACGGCATTCCTGCAGGAAACGATCCAAACCAGCCCGTGCCGATTCATCAAAGTCGAAGCGAAGGAGATCCACCAAGTAGTGGCGCGCTAGGTCCACTGGCCATCCATGTGGGGCTGCCTCGCGCGCAATGATTCCATCAATTCGTTCTTTGTTGTGACGGCGCTGATGATCCAGTACTCGGGCCGCAGTCCGTATACGCGCGGAAGCTTCCTCGTCAGAATCAACGCGCACGAGCCACGTTGCAAAGACAAACGGCAGTCCAGTCCACGCGTTCCATTCTTCGCCAAGATCAAGTTGCTGCGGCCATCGGTCCGTTGCTGGCGCATCGTTGATGACCTTGTCTCCGATGAGGAGCATGGCATCAGTGCCGGGGTCGCGAGCGCCGGATGCGTGATCAAAGTCAATCATCGTTGGATCTGCGCCAAACCGTTTCCGCAATATCAACTCCGCAAGCGCCCGCGATGTGTGGCTATCGGTATCTGCCGCAACCGTACGCACCTCAGCCCACGGCCGCCGCGCATAAAGCCGCACAGTCAGCGTGCGTCCGCCACAACCAAGCATCCCTACTGGCACCATGCGCACCGGCACCGGACTCCGCAGCACATCAATCACCGAGCACAGCGCAATATCCACCTCACCAGCCACAAGTCGATCAATCAAGCGAGCGGGAACATCAGGTACCAGCGTGCAGCCTGCAAGGCCAGCCAACCCATCAATGAGTGGCAGCGTGTTGATGTAGCGCACCACACCGATTCTGATTGGTGGCGTCATGGTCACGGCACATCCGGCGCAGCGCGCACAGCAAGCCGAAATGAGCCCTGCTCAACGCGGCCAATCGGAGCAGATGCCTCGAGTGCCACGCGCGGAATCCGCGGGTTCAAGCGGGAGAGCAATTCATAAGAGCGTATTCCTAGGCGGCTCGCAATCGTTGGCAAGTAGTTGCGCGCCGCTGGGTCAGTGCCGTACAGCTCAACCTCCGCACCAAGCCCGCCATTCGGCTGCGCTGCGAGCATCTGTTCAAGTCCGGTGAGGTCCACGCAAATCTGATCCATGTTGACCGCGCCAATCACTGGCGCTTCTGCACTCCAATCACCCACAGAGATGCGCACCCATCGCGAAGGGTTCGCCTGTTCACGAAGCAACTGCGGCGAATCCGCGCACAGAGTTGGATAGCCATCGGCATAGCCAACTGGCACAAGTCCAATCGTGGAATCACGACGCGCACTCCAAGACCAACCATATCCAACGCTCGTTCCGCGCGCAATGCGGCGCACATGAATCAGCGAGCTGTTCCAACGAATTGCAGCGCGAAAGCTGCTGTGTGCAGCGGTGGATTCACCATCTTCGGGACCATCAACCGCGTAACCAGTCCATGCGATACCCACTCGAACCATGCCGGCGTGGACAGCACTGCCACGCAGTGAGGCGTAGGTGCTTGCCGCATGCAAGAGACATTCCGGCGGAATCAATGCACGATGCGCATCGACAAAGAGATCAAAGACACGCATCTGTGCGGTGCATCGCTCCGCACTCGTTTTTGCGTGAGAGAAGTGTGTCATCACGCCAGCAAGTGTGAGTGACGGATTGGCTGCCACTGCCTGCAGGATTCGGGCAGCGTCTTCTGGCGTGCAGCCTCCGCGTGCAAGCCCAGTATCCACTTCAAGGTGAATCGGTAATCGAACGCCGTGCTCGTGTGCCAGCACGATGAGCTCAGCAACATGATGAATGTCATGCACCACCAAGTGCAGTCGCCCAGAGACAAGCATCGAATGGATCGAACCACCGCGCTCAATCCGACACACCGGCTGCAGGATCAGCACCGGGCAAGACATTCCTTCAAGCGCTTCGGCTTGGGCGGGGCTGTAGACGGTCAACATCGAGGCGCCGGCCTGAATAAGGCGGCGAGCCACCCGAGTGGCCCCCAAGCCGTATGCATCCGCTTTCACAACCGCATTGATGGCCACTCCAGGACCAACAGCAGCCCTGACCACTCGCATGTTGTGGTCAACGGCGTCAAAGTCAATGGAGATGAAACTGTTATCACTCATGCGGCGGCATCCATGCCTTCCGCCTGTTACGATCGGCTTACCGGGCAAAGTACCATAAAAACCCCGGTCAACAATTCCCCGAGACCCGGCTCGGACCGCACTTCGATAGAAAAGAAACGCCCAACGGATGGTTAGCAGCGAGACGTTCGATACGACCAAGACATTTGCCGACCTCGGCCTTCCCGCGTCAGTCCTTAAGGGCATCGACGCCGCCGGGTTCAAGCACCCCACAAAGATTCAATCGGCCCTGATCCCTGTTGCCATGAGCGGCAAGGATGTCATCGGCCAAGCAAAGACCGGTACGGGTAAGACCGCCGCCTTCAGCCTGCCTGTGCTCGGCCTGCTTCAGCCTGGCGATCAATTCGGTGCGCTCGTCTTGGTCCCTACCCGCGAGTTGGCCATCCAGGTCTGCCGCGAAGTCGAGGAACTCGGCGGCCACACTGGAATCAAGGCAATCCCTGTCTACGGTGGCAAGCCCATGCGTGCTCAGGCCAAGGCGCTTGAGGACCATCCTGAGATCATCGTTGGCACTCCCGGTCGAGTGATGGACATGCACCAGCGTGGCATGCTTCCTTACAACCAGTTCAAGGTTGTGATCTTGGATGAAGTGGATCGCATGCTTGACATCGGATTCCGCGAGGACATTCGCAAGATCCTTGGGGCCATGAAGCAGCGCCCGCAGACGATCTTCGTCAGTGCAACCATCAGCCCGGAGATTGAAAAACTCGCCCGCAGTTACATGAAGAGCCCGGAGAAGATCGTCACCACCGAGAAGAGTCTCACGGTGTCTGCGGTCGACCAGAGCTGGCTCACGGTTGAACCGTGGGACAAGCGAAAGCTCCTGCACCATCTGCTGAAACACGAAGAACCAGCCCTCACCATCGTCTTCTGCCGCATGAAGAAGACCGTTGATCAAGTGGCGGAATACCTCACCAAACATGGCATCGATGCACACGCCATGCACGGCGACATGTACCAGACCAAGCGCGACAAGGTGATGGATCAACTCCGCGGCGGCTCGCTTGGTGTGCTCGTTGCTAGTGACCTTGCTTCGCGAGGACTTGATGTTGACGACATCAGCCACGTCATCAACTATGACGTGCCCGAAGATCCTGAGATCTATATCCACCGCATCGGCCGCACTGCACGCGCTGGTCGTCATGGTGTGGCATGGACATTCATTCAGCCAGATCAGGGCGACCTTCTGTCTGGAATTGAGATGCTTGCCAACATTGAGATTCCGCAGAAGCAATACCCCGATTTCACGCCCGGACCAATTCCTCCGGATGTGTCGAGTTACCGCGAAGCAGAGAAGCGTCGTCGCGAAGAATCTGCGAACGCCAAGAGCCGCATGACTACTTCCGAGGCCCCGACTGCAGCCAAGGCTGCCGATCCAAATGCATTCCCTGGCGGCATCGTTCCGTCAGCAATGCCGATGAAGCGACTCGGCGGAGTGGTTCGTACGCGCAGAGGATGATTGGTAAGAGAGCAAAGAATGAGCGCTCCCGTTGCTATTGAAATTTCTGAAGAAGTGTGCGATGCACTTGCTGCTGGACACGCGGTTGTAGCGCTCGAAACTGCAGTGCTCACGCACGGATTACCACGCACGCCCATGGCATCGCCATGCAATCTGTCCGCGTGGCTTCCAGCACTTCCCGCAAATCTAGCGCTGAGCGTATTGCTTGATGCCACCGTTCGAGACGGCGGGGCTGTGCCTGCAACCGTTGGCATGCTTGACGGAACGCTGCACATTGGACTCAGTCGAGCACAACTCGAGCGGCTTGGACACGATTTGGATGCCCGCAAACTCAGTACCCGCGATCTCGGTGCTGCTAGTGCGCAGGGAGCATGCGGTGGAACCACTGTTGCTGCCACGCTTGCAGCATGTGCGCTAGCAAACATCCGCGTATTTGCCACGGGCGGGATTGGCGGCGTTCATCGTGGTTGGACAGATCGTCCTGACATCAGCGCCGATCTTGCTGCACTTGCACGGACACCAACTGCCGTTGTCAGCGCCGGAGCCAAGAGCATTCTTGATCTGCCCGCAACTGTCGAAGCACTTGATTCCCTTGGAGTACCAGTCATCGGCCTTGGTACGCACGTCTTCCCGCGTTTCATTTCGCAAGGCGATGAATCCCTTGGTATCTCCGCGCATGCACGCGATGCCGCCGAGGCAGCTGCCATCTGCTTAGCACACTGGCAGTTTGCGCCGCAGATGGGTGCTCTCATTGCAAATCCACCGCCTGCGCAATGGGCAATCCCTGCCTCGGAAGTCGAAGCCACTATCGCTGCCGCACTCATTGAGGCAACGCACGCAGGAATCCGCGGCGCAGCGGTCACGCCATTCCTTCTTGAACGAGTGCAGCGCGCTACCGCTGGGCGGACTGTGGCTGTCAACGTTGCCGTTCTTGAGTCGAATGCCCGAGTAGGCGCAGCCATAGCTGTGGAACTTGCCCTCGCAAGCCGCTAACTTGCCTAATTGGGACGTTCTGGAGCGAATTTTCATAATTTCAGCGGACTTTCTCTGAGACTGAGTTAACATAAACCCGTCGCTCTTCCCAAGAACGACAACCAAGCACAACCCGGAACGGTGGCAAGGCCCTTCGAGGCCCCCCCTACAGTTGGGATGCACATGCATTGCCGATCCGGAGCGAGGAACAATTGATGACAGTTGTAAGCGGGATCCTAGAGGCCATGAAAGGCTCATCTGAGGGTCGAATCAGGCAGTTTTCAGACGGGCTCATCGAGCGTGAGGATGATCCTGTGGTCCTCCCCGACTTCATGCAGCGCAATGGCGTTGCACCCGGAGCAGAGATCACCGTAGAGGTCGAGGAGCGTCAATCACGGCGTACTCGGCGCATGCACATGGTGGCCAGCAAGTTGGTGGCCATTGAGGGCATGTCCCCAGAGGACTATCGCAAGCGCAAGAATTTCAGCGAACTCACGGCGCTTGATCCGCAGCCACGCATTTCACTTGAGCATCGCGGCTGCCCACCAGCATGTCGCCTGATCGACATGTTCTGCCCGATCGGATTCGGAACCCGCGGTCTCATCGTTGCGCCACCGAAAGCCGGTAAGACGATTCTCCTGCAGAACATCGCCTTCGGAATCAAGCATAATCATCCAGATATTGAACTGATTGCGCTCCTGATTGATGAGCGTCCAGAGGAAGTGACCGACTTCCGCCGCAATGTGCCAGCACATGTCTTGGCATCAAGTAACGACGAGGACCTTGACCGCCATCTTGCACTCGGGCAGTTTGCCATTGAGCGTGCCAAGCGCATGGTGGAGGCGGGCCGTGATGTGGTGGTGCTCCTTGACAGCCTCACGCGTCTTGGCCGAGCATTCAACAATTCTCGCCGGTACGGCAGTTCGGGCCGCACGATGTCCGGTGGCGTCGATAGCCGCGCGCTAGAAGTTCCAAAGCAACTCTTTGGTGCCGCTCGCAAATGTGAAGAAGGCGGAAGCCTCACCATCATCGCCACCTGCTTGGTGGATACCGGAAGCCGGGCAGATCAGGTGATCTTCGAGGAATTCAAGGGCACTGGCAACATGGAGTTGATCCTGGATCGAACCATCGCGGAGCGACGAATCTTCCCCGCGATCAACCTCGCACAGAGCGGCACTCGCAAAGAACATCTTCTGATGCCCGAACGCGAACTGAAGACCATCACCGCCCTGCGGCGGCGCCTGCTCAATGCGCCACCTCATGTTCAAATGGAACAATTACTGGGCGCCCTAAATCGCTTCCCGGCCAATGAAGACATGCTGAAGGGATAACCCCCGATCGTCGGGGATTGCAGAGCGTCAACCCTGCCAAATCAATGAGCATGCTGTACCCTTACGGGCAGTATGGCAGACGGAACCGGATACTCCAACTCTGTGCGCGCAGGCGCATTCCTCGTCACTTCCGCATTAGTGGGACTGGTGATCGTTCTCATCCTTTCGAAGTCTGCGCTCTTCACGCGTAAGTCGGACTACGTGGTGCGCTTCACCATGGAAGAAGGCGTCGCGGGGCTTGATGCTGGCGCTGAGGTTCGCGTAAGCGGGCTGAAGGTTGGCCGTGTTCTTCGAATCGAACAACGCTTCGATGAGCAGGTCATTGATGTCCACATTCAGATGAACGCGGACCTCGTCATTTACAAGGACGCTCAAGTTCTGCGCTCGCAGCCACTGCTTGGCAATTACTCATGGCTCAACTTCTCAAATCTTGGAGCCAAGGCGCAGGGCAAACTTGAGCCCGGCGAGACCATTAATGCCAAGACGAGCGGCGGTCTGCTTGCCACCATTGTTGGTCCGCAGAATGCTGGACGCACCACAGAGATGTTCACCAACATGGTGGCATTCACCGCCAGCCTTGATGACTTCGCGCGCGTTCAATATCCAAAGTCGGTAGTCCCCATGCTTGATGATGCCGCCACCGCGGTTGCAGCGTTGCGCAAAGACTATGAGGGATGGCGTGGAGATATCACCTCCAGCCTAAAAGACGCATCGCTATCGATGAAGAAACTTGACACATCAATGGATGATGCTGTAGCCACAGTCAAGGAAGCACGATCGGCCATGGAGCACTTCCGCGAAGTGAACATCAAGCAGATTGATGCGTTGTTGACTGATGCCCAGGCCGGGACCGAGCGATTCGCTAGCGCAATGGAGAACTTGGATACCGAACTCACCGCGCGAATCCCAGACCTCCGTGCAATGATGTGGGATCTCCGCCAGTCTGCAACGCAAGTCAAACTAGCAACCATGGAAGTGCGGCGCAGTCCTTGGAAGTTGCTGTATCGACCCAGTGGAGATGAACTCGCTCGCGAGAACCTCTACGAATCTGCACGAGCCTTTGCGATCGCTAGTTCTGACCTGCGAGTGACTGGCGAAACCCTCCGTGCAACGCTTGATGACTCACCGGAGCGATTCAGTTCTGATCCAAAGTTCCGCGAGACCCTGCGTACACAGGTACTGCAATCTGTTGAGCGCTATGAGGTTGCACAGAAGCGCTTGTTTGACGTGCTGCAAGCGGACTTCAAGGGTCAACCGATGCCCAACGATGGCGCAACTATTCAGCCTCCGATGGTGCTCCCCGCGGAAGATATGACGACTCAGAACGCAGCACCAAAGGCTGCCCCTGCTGCACCACCAGCGCCAACCCCGGCGAATTAGCACTCATAATTCACTCGCTCACCTGGATCCAAGCCGACCCTGAAGTGAGCATGACACCATCACAGTGCAAGCGGAACGCAACAACATCCGAGCTGGCATCCTTACGCTGACCTGCGTAGGGATATTCACGCTTGCACTCTGGGGTGGGCTAGCGTGGTCGCGCTCCAAGATGGTGCACTACTTGGTCCGATTCAGCGCTGAGCAAGGTGTTTATGGGCTGACTAAGGGGACCCCTGTTTGGGTGGGAGGAATGGAGAAGGGCGCCATTGAGTCCATTACTCCGCGTATGGTCAATGAAGTGCTTGTTGGTTATGACGTCGTACTCTTGGTTGAGTACGGAATACCAATGACAGCCAATGTTCGCTGCGAAGCTTCCGAGGCGGGAATCAACGGCGAGGCCGTGCTTGAACTTCGAGGTCTCGGCGGCGCTCAGAAGACGCTCGATGGGCGAACCAACGCTAATCCGCAACCATTGCTTGCGGCAGGATCCGAGATCGCTGCGTCGGCACCTGCGCAATTCCGGGGCTTCTTTGGCGCTCCCATGTCCAAGTCGATCCGCGAGCTTCTAGCAACTTGGAATCCAGACCAACCAACAGACGATTCGCTCAGTCACCGCCTAAGAGCGATCACTGATGATGTGCCAACTCGTCTAACTCGCACCAGAACTGAAGTGGCTGCACTTTCAGAACAGATGAGCCCTGATTTCAAGCGCTGGAAGGTTGACTTCGCCACAGCACGCGATCAAGCAACCACCGCATTCGAAAAACTCGGATCAACCCAAGCATCAGCCGACGTTGTAGTGCCGGGAACCGATGCCACAGAGCAGGTCATGCCGCTCATTCGTGCTGCTCGAACTGAAGCAGACAACTTGCCACGGGTCGATCGGCACCGGCTGCAGAATGCTGCTGACACGCTCGACCGGGCTGTCAAGGCAATCAAGGAACTCGGTGACCAGACTGGCTCCTTGCGCAGCACGTTCACATCCGCGGACCATTCCTTCGGACGAGGATCCGCTGATTTCTCCCTTGCTTCCCAGGAACTTGATGCATCCGGGAAGGAAGTCCTAGCACAGCCGTGGCTCTTGCTTGGCGGCGACGAAGACAGTGCCGGTGCGGGGAGAACCGATGCAGAGAATCGAGAGATTGTCCGCCAGTACGCCATTGCCGCCGTTGAGCATCAGTTCGCGATGAAAGGCATTGAGGACGCATTGCGCCGAGACAGTGAATTGCTCAACACGGTTCCGGGACTCGCTGACCTGCTGCGCACGCGTCTCAACTCCGCGACGGCACTCTTTGAGGCAGAAACAGCGCGAATGGAGAACTTGCTCCTCGGTCCGCCGCCCAGCAAGAAGCCTGCCAAGTAGCGCTCGACACACGAAGCGAACCGGGAGGCATCCAGCAAACCCTTCTAACACCAAGCAGCCTTCAACAGCGCGGGACGCCCCGTTGAAGGGACGTCCCGCGAGAAATGGGCAATGGTGGGTTGAAGCTTAGTTGCCTTCAGCCTTCGCCAAAGGCTCCTGA
>JBIKQN010000352.1:0-2768 GCA_044349615.1 Phycisphaerales bacterium | reverse complement strand
CGCGGCTGCCTCTTGCGCACGAATCTTGTTCAGGTCTCGTCCCTCGGCATCCCAGTCTCCCGGATGCAGGCGCGATGCGATGGCACCAACGATGAGGTTGGATTTCTTGAACTTGTAATCATCTAGAAGAATGCGCGTTCCGTCCTTTGCAATCACTGTTGCAACTGACTTGGACATCCACTTAGACATGTCGATCTCAGCGATATCTTCCCCCGCAAGCCGGCGCCCCTTGAATTCAAACGAGCCATCGGCATTCAGGCGGTACTTCTTGCGAGCGGCTGAGAGCCATTCCCACATGAACCACGGAACGCCGAGCACTCCGCAACCGATGATGTAGAGCCACAGCTGAACGGGACGGTCATACGCTGCGGGTGCAGTTGGCTTGCCCTTGTCCACCACAGCCTTGGCTGCTTCATAGGCCTTGACATCCTCTACAGAGAGGGGCTGAGCGCCGCCGGGTGCAGCCGTTGCGGCGCGCGCCTTGGCTTCCATTTCCTCAGCTGTTGCAGCAGCGATGTCGTACTCGGCAACCTCGGCTTCTTTGCGCGGGATGGTGACCCAGTAGTCATAGGCGCCCCACGCGCCGAGCACCGCACAGATGACGGCGTAAAGGATGTTCCACCATTTCTGGCGAGCCTGGAGCGTGGTTTCAATAGCCATGATCTGCAGTGTAGCGGTCTATGAGGCGGTACTGCGCTGTGGCACGCTGTTACTTCGGGCTAGCGGCAGCCGGTACTGGTGCAACCACGGGAGATGGGGTAGCGGTCACTGGCGCCACGACCTTCGCTTTTTCTTGCTTCAGAGGCTGCGTTTGCACCGGTGTCACGGCAGGAACACCATCGACGATGTCAAAGATGCGAACGGCTTTCCATCCTTCTCGCCAACCCTCTACGAGTTCTAAGTGGCGTGTATGGTCAATATAGGTCCGGTACGCAGCCTCGTCACGGAATCCAACGTAGATACCAACGTCGTAATCACTGGTGACATTTGTCCGACCAGTCAGCAGTGGCACCCCGCAGCTATACGCCGCAACGCCCTCAATCGAGGGCAAGACGCGGTCGCAGTCCTGAACAAGTTCGGCAGCACGGGATGGATCTTTCAGTTGGACGAGCACCACATGGGTGAGCGGCGCCGTGTCAAGATCAATCTTTCGTGCGAGTGATTGCGCTTCAGGCGTGGTCTCACAGGCGGCGAGGGCAAGAGCCAACAGCGCGCACGCCGGGGCACATCGAAGGGTCGTGGCGATCGTTGGCATGTCAGGGCAGTGTAGGGAAGCAGAGCGCACAGAACGGGCTGAGCGGCACATCGCTACAAAAACAAATTCCCCCTGCCGCGGGGGTGGGCTTCCGCAGCAGGGGGGGAGGAACGACGAGTACCGAAGCACTTCGTCATTAATAGTGACGCGATGGGGCGAGCTGTTAGGCGTCGGGTCTCCCTTCCCGGTCGTCCAGCACATGTGCGCTTACGCGCGCCAGTGTGCCGGCCGGGGGGCATCCATTCCCAGGAGAGGGGGCCAAAGTTCGCTGAGATCCGTGCTCATTCAGCCATGCAAGGAGGGTCCATCCACTCGCTGACCGTCACGCTGTCACGAACTCGCCACCATCGCGTCTGTTGTCGCGCCGCGCACGGGTCGGAGTCCGTGCAACGGCGCATGATTCATGAGCCTGACCTTCCTTTCAGAGGGTCTGGTGGTGCTGAGCGCAGCCATGCGCGGAGCGACCGTCGTTTGAAGTTGGCCTCATCATGCGGCGCACCGTTCCGTGGCGCGCCGCATGATGAGGCGTGATTCATTGGCTCAGGAGCAGCCCATCGAACTGCCGCAATTCAGGCAGCGGTAGCACGTACCGTTTCGGACAGTGATCGAACCGCAGCCGTCACACGCTGGGGCGTCGCCCATGAGGTGAGCGTTGGACTGATCAAGCACGCTGCCACTGACGCGTGTTTCGCCCACCGTGACAGTCTCTTTCACCACGGAAGTGCGTGACATTGGGTCCGCTCCATCCGAACCATCGACGATCGAATCGGCCACAACGACCGAGATTGACCGGCGTGAAAGGATCGCTGCTGCGTCGGCCTTCGCCTGGGCGGAATGCGATCCGCTGGTCTGGGGCGACGAAGCGCTGTTCGATCCATCGTGCGTGGAACTTCCTGAGCGTGCGGGCCATGCAGCCTCCTTGGCTTCGGCTGAGTTGTTGAGGGTGCTTCCTGCGCCCCCGTTTGCGTTCGATCCACCACCGGAGAGTTCCGCTGGCTTGGCGCGACGCGGTGCATTCTCTTCGCGATAGCCCTGGATGAACTGCATCCCCAGCCAACGGAAGATGTAATCGACCAAGCTCTTCGCAAACGGAATGTCCGAATTGGTGGTCATTCCCATCGGCTCGAAGCGTTGATGCGCAAACTTGTTCACGATGCTTTCCACTGGCACGCCGTACTGCAGTGCCAAACTGATGGCGGTGCCCAAGGAATCCATAAGCCCACCGATGGTGGAGCCTTCCTTAGCCATCGTGATGAACAGTTCGCCTGGCGTACCGTCTTCATAGAGGCCAACAATCAGGTAGCCCTCATGACCCGCCACATTGAACTTGTGGGTGAGCGACTGGCGAGTGTCTGGCAAACGGCTGCGGCGAGGGCGCTCAACAATACGCTCAACGATGCGCTCAACTTCAACCACGCGCTCAACGATGCGATCGACATAGGTGGTCGTGGAAACCACCTTCTCTTGCAGCTCAGCGGTGCCTTCGTCCTTTGTTTCCTCGGACGCGTCGCTC
>JBIKQN010000351.1:0-2769 GCA_044349615.1 Phycisphaerales bacterium | reverse complement strand
ACCGCACCGCGCATGCAGCAGGAATATCAATGACCGTTGCCCGGAATCCTGCGGCGATGGGGCGGACATCGAGCGCCAATGCACCATCAATGATGGCGGCGCATGCATCTGCTTCGGCCGCCGCTAGGGCCTGAAAATTACCGAGTGGCGCCAGCGAGGCAGCACGACGGGCGGCAGCGGCAACCCGCTCAGCCTGCGGGTCATTTCCCAACTCATTCGCTCGAACTGCGAGGGCCGCAGCGAGATCCGCTGCCGGAATACGAGCTCCCTCAAAGTTGCGATCGGGAACATGCTGAACGGCGAGACGACGAAGCGTGCGCTGTGCATCATCTTGCTCAATGTCATCCCACGGCTCGGCAAGCAGTCCTGGCGGATCAATCGTTGCCCCCACCGATGCGTCCCAAGCAAGACCTGGAACCCACAGAAGCAGCGCAATCAGGAATCCGACCACAAGGCGATGGGGTTGAGCTGCCGTTCCTAGCGCGCCCGCAATCCAAGCGAGGCGAGAAAATGGCACTGCATCCGATGCGGCAAGTTGGGCGGATCGATCCACGTGGGGAATCGTAAGGGAAATGAATGGGACCCGCGCCCGGTTAAGAGGTGGGGCGTACCGCATAACTGGGAATTCATGCCTTGCGGGGAAGCAGAATCGAGACCGAACAGGAAATTCGAGTGCAAATCTCTAGGCACGCCGCCCAACCTGCGCTACTGTAAATCGTGATGGCCATTGACCCCAATGTTCCGACTCTTGAGCGCCGACATCTTCGTCGGCGTTGTGTGCAGTGCGGCTTGGCTGCCGATGCCATTCATTCTGATCACGGTGACCAGTGCCCGCGCTGCGGATGCAACTTGGCGGCTCGGCCACCCCGCAGTTATGCCGAAATGGAGGGGCTCTTTGAATTGCCCCAAGACGCCGTGATGGTGGATGCCAGAGTTCGAGCCCGAGCGGATGCGGCTTCGGCTCGGTGGTTGATCGTGGTGGCAGCCGTTGGACTTGCAGCGATTGCCACGCTTGCGGCAACCATGGTGCTCGCCGGCGCGCGGGCATGATGATGGCGGGTAGGCGCCGAAGCCCCTGAATCCGACCCACAGCGAAGCCGAGGGAACCTACCCTGCGCGCATGCAATCGCATCTTGATTCCATTCTGAAGCGGATCGCCTCTGATGAGCGCGGGGCAATTCAACGCCTCTGCGATTTCCTCCGCATACCAAGCGTCTCAACCGACCCCGCACACACCGCAGATGTGGCGCACGCCGCTGAATGGCTCGTGCGGGATCTACGCACCCTGGGCTTCAATGCAACGAGCGTCAAGACCGATGGTCACCCCATGGTGCTAGCCACGCATCCGGGCACGGGCGGCAGCAGCGCACCGCGTGTCCTTTATTACGGGCATTACGACGTACAGCCTGCAGACCCAATCGAACTGTGGGACAGCCCGCCATTTGAACCGCAGTTAGTTGATGGCCCGCACGGCAAGCGGATCGTTGCGCGCGGCGCCGTGGATGACAAGGGTCAAGTGATGATGTTCATTGAAGCGCTCCGCGCCTGGCACGAAGTTGCTGGAGGACCGCCCTGCCCCGTGACGCTGATGATTGAGGGAGAAGAGGAATCCGGCAGCGCGAGCCTGGAGCCCTTCATGAATGCATATCGCAAGGAACTGAAGTGCGATGTGGCCGTGGTGAGTGACACTGGCATGTGGGACATCAAGACGCCAGCGATCACTACTAGCCTCCGTGGACTGTGCTACTTGGAAGCAACGCTGACCGGACCTTCGCATGACCTGCACAGCGGGATGTATGGCGGAAGCCTCCGTAATCCAATCAATGCATTGGCATCCATGATTGCTTCCATGCATGACGAGTGCGGTCGTGTAGCGGTTGCGGGCTTCTATGACGGCGTGCTGGAGCCGAGTGCGGAGGTGATTGCTAGCTGGTCGAAGCTCGGATTCGATGAATCAGAGTTCCTCAGTGAAGCTGGTGTTCGCTTTGGCTGGGGCGAAATGGGTCGGACATGCCTCGAACGCACTTGGAGTCGACCGACGTTCGATTGCAACGGGATCTTTGGCGGTTACACGGGCGTTGGCGCAAAGACCGTGATTCCGTCAAAGGCCACAGTGAAATTCAGTTGCCGATTGGTAGCTGGCCAGGATCCTGAGCGAATCAAGTCACTGGTGGAGGCACATCTGCAAGCACATGTTCCACCTGGATACACCTTGGACATTCATTCGCACGGCGTGAATCCGGCAATCCATGTGCGTACTGATTCACCATTTGTCGCCTGCGCCTCACGCGCGTTGAAGAGCGTCTTTGGGCGTGATGCTGCGCTGATCGGCACGGGCGGATCAATCCCGGCCGTTGGAAGTATCCAGCGCATTCTTGGCGTCGACAGCCTGTTGGTTGGATTCGGTCTTGATGATGACCGCGTTCATAGCCCCAATGAGAAGTTTGAGGTCACCTGCTTCATGAACGGCACGCGCAGCCACGCAGCGATGCTTGCGGAGTTTGGGGCAATGACTCCATGACCGTTCACGCACCATCAGACCAGTTGCCATGGCTCCGGCGCGCAATGCTGGTGGTGGTGGCAGCGTGCGGCCTTGTGTGTGCAGCCGTGGCGCCTGGCGCGGCGGTGGCAGCTAGCGCGGACGTGGACATTGCGCTTGTACGCATGGGCGTCGGGAATCATGTTCGCGCGGGGGATCCGACTGCCATTCTGGTGCGCGTGACGAGTGGCTTGCAGGCACCAGTGCAGGCTCGCCTGGAATGGGCGGTT
>JBIKQN010000350.1:0-2770 GCA_044349615.1 Phycisphaerales bacterium | reverse complement strand
GCAGGCACTGCATGGCAAGCACAAAAAACACCAATGCAGCCGCCGATGTGGCCGGGTCAAAGACGGGTGTTCCATCCGCTCGCGGCATGGAAGCCACTTGTTCGAGCACACCATGACTGGCTGTGGATTGTTCAGCCGTCGCTGGGTCAACCGTGGATGGCTCGCCTGCAGTGTGCGCGCCTTCCTCCGCATCGCTACCAGCCCCTGCAAGGACGCCCATGGTGCTTACAAAGACCTCACGCGCCATGAAACTAGTCATCACGCCCACGGTCAGTTGGCTGTCGAACCCGAGTGGTGCAAAGACGGGCTGTAGGGTGTTCCCAATATGACCCGCAAAGCTCTCTGACTGCTGCATGCGTGCATCGCCATTCACGCGAGGGAATGCGCTTAGCCACCACATGACAATTGAGATTGCCAAGATGGTTGTGCCAGCATTGCGAATGAAGACGTTTGCCCGGTCCCATGTCACAAGTGCAGCATTTCGCATGCTTGGGCGGCGGTAGGGTGGCAATTCAAGGACCAACGCGCGCGCCGGACCCCTCAGAATGGTGCGCCGAGCAATCAGTGCGCTGAAGAGACCAGCGCCCGCGCCGAGCGCGTAGCACCCTGCGAATGCAACGCCTGCAAACCAAGCGGGTTTACCGAGCGAGAGAATGCCGATGAGCAGCACATACACCGGAAGGCGTGCACTGCAACTCATGAACGGTGCTACCAAAATGGTGGCTAGGCGTTCGCGATCGTCGCGGATGAGGCGTGTGCTCATGATCCCTGGAAGCGCACAGGCGTGGCTTGAGAGAAGCGGTACGAATGACAATCCGCTCAGTCCAAAGCGCCGCATGAGACGGTCAACCGCGAACGCTGCGCGCGCTAGGTAACCCGAATCTTCAAGGAGTGAGACTAGGAAGAACAGCAGGCAGATTTGCGGTAGGAACACCAATACCCCGCCAATACCGCGGAGGACGCCATCAGCCAGTAGATCGGCAATGATTCCAGCTGGTAGCGCGGCGCGCACGCCGTCGGCAACGCGGCCGAAGAGGAAATCAATGAGATCCATCGGTACGGAGGCCACCAGAAAGATGGCTGCAAAGAGTCCAGCCATGATGGCAAGAAACACCGCGATTCCCAAGAGGGGGTGCGTCAACGCAGCATCAATACGATCAATGAGCGCATCACGATCCTCATCAATGGATGCGGTTTCCGTGGTTGCTGCACGCACTACGCTGTCTGACCATGCGGCCAATGCAGCAGGCGTCGTTTCTGCCGGCGGCAATTTCTGCAATCGTGCAATCAGTGCATCGCTTCCAAACGGCAGGTTTGTGACTGTGTCGAGCGCTACATCAAGCGCTGGAAGCCCTTCGCCAGTGCGTCCAGAAACAGGAACTACGGGGCAGCCGAGTCGGCGCGCAAGTTCAGCTGGATCAACGCGCGAGGTGCGTGTGCGTGCCACATCCCACATATTCAGCGCCACTACTGCTGGATGTCGGTGCAGCAGCACCTGAGCTGCAAACTGTAAGTTGCGTCGAAGGTTGGTTGCATCAACCACCACCAGCATGGCGTTTGGTTCAGTGCCATCAAGCGTCCCGTCGAGGCAATCGCGGCAGACGCGCGCCTCGGGCATATCAATAGAGAGTGAGTAGGTTCCGGGTAAGTCAACCAATTGCAATTCCACGCGTCCGTCCGGCGCGCGATGCATGCCGATACGCCCCTCAACGGTGGATCCCGGAAAATTAGCAGTCCGGGCTCGCATGCCGCACAAGCGGTTGAAGAGCGTCGTCTTGCCAGTATTTGGATTGCCAAGAACCGCAATGCGCGGGATCGCCTCGCGGCCAGTGGCGCCGGAAGCGGTGGTGCCAGAACTCACGCGCGCGATTCCGGGGCGGCCGCTGAACCCGGCGAGTCCTCAATCGGCGTCACCAGGATCATGCGGGCAACATCGCCGGAGATTCCCAGGCGCGTGCTATCGATTTGAACAATGCAGGGCGTTCCAGGGCGGCAGACCCGCACCTCGCATTCGTGATGCATTCCCATGGCATGCAGCAGGCAGCGATCGCCTTCGGGGAGATCCGTCAGCTCGGAGCAATCAACAATCGCCCGCTGACCACGGCGTAGTTGGGTCAGGGGGATGCGAACTGGCTTGGAATGATCGGTAGGCGCGGGCATGGAGGTGGTGCTGAGATGATATTGCGACTCAGTCTCAACTGCAACATCTTGGGGGCCTTGGGGCTCAGAATGGTCATTCTCTTGCTCAGGGCGAACCCCGGTGGTTCGGTACTGGCTTCGCCGTGCGGCGTACTCCGCAGGTGCTACCGTCAGTTGGGGCACCTCTCCTCGCTGCCATTGGGCATGCAACTTTCGGAGAAACGGAACACACCACTGGCATCCGGTACCCGCGCCAAGGCAGTCGGACAGTTGGCTAGCCACCCGTGGCCTCTCCCGCTCCATGAAGTTGACCAACTTGCGTTGGCTCACCCGAAAGCAGAGGCACACATGGTCATCTGGATTCATGGATTGCTGCGCCGTTTGAGGCGCAGGACATCAGCGGGACGGAGCAGCGGCAGGCACGATGCTCCTCACATTAAATGCAAAGAAGTACTCAAGGTAAGGCGCCAGCATGTAGGGCGTTTCGAACGCACTTGGGGCGGGCCGCGCACTGTTTACTCGAAGGCGTGGGCGGACAATCCCGCTGAATGCGAGGTCACCGGTATTGAGGCCATTGCGCGTCCTGACGCTTCCGAGCACGCTTTGATCCACGGTAATGGGAACCGTGAAC
>JBIKQN010000349.1:0-2779 GCA_044349615.1 Phycisphaerales bacterium | reverse complement strand
CGCCCCTTGGCTTCAGGATCTCATGGAAAGAGAACCGCCCGGCGCCTTTGAAAGCGCGGGCGGTCGAGTGCATTCATGCATTCCAACAGTCCCTGGTCAGGACAGTTCCGGGAACATTTTCTGGACGGTGCTCACAAGGTCCTTCACATGGCTCACGCTCTCGGCCATCAAGGCGGATTCAGCGGGGGTCATCTTGATTGGAACCACTCGCTCCATACCCTTGGATCCGAGGACCACAGGCACGCCCACGAAGTAGCCCTTGCCCTTCTGGCCAGGAGCAACACCGTATGCGTCCTCACAGTACGCCGCACATGGAACGATCCGCTTCTTGTCCTTGACGATCGCTTCCACCATCTGGATGGTGCCGGAAGCGGGTGCGTAGTAGGCACTTGTTCCCATGAGCTTGACGATCTCTCCGCCACCCACCTTGGCGCGTTCCACGCACTCGGTGATTTCGGCCTCTGAGAGGAGCTGGTCGATTGGGATACCAGCCACGCTCGTGAACCTCGGCAGCGGAACCATGTCATCACCGTGACCGCCAAGGAGCAGCGAGCTGATGTCTTCTACGGAGCATCCGAGCTTCATAGCTAGGAATGTTCGGAACCGCGCCACATCAAGTGCGCCAGCCTGACCAAGAATGCGGTGCGTTGGGAAGCCAGAGACCTTCCACGCCGTATAGACCATTGCGTCCAGCGGATTGCTCACCACAATCAAGACTGCATTTGGGGAGTGCTTGGCAACCTGAGCGGTGACATCCTTGACGATCTTGACATTGACCTCAATCAAGTCATCACGACTCATGCCTGGCTTACGCGGCATGCCTGCAGTGATCACCACAACATCAGAGTCGGTGGTGTCGGCGTAGTCAGAAGTTCCCTTGATGTTTGCATCGAAGCGCTCAAGCGGACCGCACTGTGCTAAGTCCAAAGCCTTGCCTTGCGCAACGCCAACACGATCTGGAATATCCACCAACACGATGTCACCCAGTTCCTTGGCTGCAGCCCAGTGGGCGCAGGTTGCTCCAACATTTCCAGCTCCGATGATTGAGATCTTGGCGCGTCGCATTGCAGTGGCTCCGTTTTTCGTTGAATTGTCGAACGCACGAAGGCGTTCGCACCTATGGAATCGGACCGAAATGGCTCGGTCGCGAAGGGCATCCATGATAGGGCGTTCACAAGCAACTGCGGCGCGTCTGAACGAATGCAATAAATCAGCCCACCTATGCAGCGCGGCGCCCATTTCGGGGCGCCGCGCATGCTCTCGGAGTGGGCCAGAAAGGACTCGAACCTTCGACCTCGCCCTTATCAGGGGCGTGCTCTAGCCAGCTGAGCTACTAGCCCGAGGGATTGCGGAGTATAGCGGAGCGTGGCACCCTGCATATGCCACCGTTTCACTGATAGCCGACACCGGGTGTTACAGGTCGCTCGCCAGCCGCTCAAGCATGCGGTCGAGGTATCGCAAACGAACAAGCGCCGCGGCTGCTGCTCGCAACGATGCCTCCGCGTCTTTATTCATGCCACCATCACTGGCAATTGGAGTGTGCTGTCCTGGACCCGGATCACCGGACTGAGCGAGGGCCACCCGAAATGCGCTTGCGAGTGCACCTCGTTCATCGCTCCGCCGTTGGCGAATTGTCTGACTCAATGCAGCACGCGCATCACTTTGGCCCTGAGCGCAAACCTCTTCGATAGCGTCCCGCAACTCCATGGTCTCCATCAGAAACTCAGGAGTCAGGGGTGCAGCTAAAAAAGACCGCGCGCCGAGGAGCTTTAGGAGCTCCTCGGCGCGCGTTAAATCGTGCGCAACCCGTTGCTTGGCGTCACCGACAACTGCCGCTTCTTGCACCATCCGAGTCCGCTGGACCTCATCGGTCGCACGGTCGGGGTGAAGTCGCGAAACAGCACGCAAGTGAGCCGTTGTCACCTCGGCAGGCGTCAGATCAAACTGACGCGGTAAACCGAGGATGCGAAACGGATCTTCCATGGTTCAGGCATGAATGCCCGCGCCTCGGATCACCATTCGCCGTCGCGGTCGCTGCTCTTGCGGTCGCCACGCTCGCGACGTGGGCCACGGGAGTAATCCCCGCCGCCGCCGCCGCCACCGTAACCACCACCGCCGCCGCCGCCGCCACGACCGCCGCGGAATCCACCGCCGCCGCCTGGACCACGACCGCCGCCGCCGCCACCACCACCGCCGCCACCAGGACCACGCTCAGCACGTGGCTGAGCTTCGTTCACGACGAGAGCGCGGCTCTCGAAGTCCTTGCCATTCAGCTCGGTGATGGCCTTATTGCCAGCGTCCTTCTCGGCCATGGTCACGAAGCCGAAGCCGCGTGAGCGACCGGTTTCACGATCAGTACCGATGAAGACGTCAAGAACTTCTCCGTAAACGGCGAAGTGCTCCCGAAGTGCTTCGGGAGTGGTGCGAAAACTCAAATTGCCGACATAGATGCGAAACATTCGTTGCTCCAACTTTCTTAAAGCGCCCGACCCAGGCGGCGCCCAATGCCTGAAAACAACGAACGGTTCAACAATCAGTCCGAGTTGCTTCGTGCGCGACGATACCACACTCCGCGCTTCCCAACCGACGAACTTTGAAATTTGCCAAGTTTCACGACAGGAGCGAGCCATTTGGCGAGTGAATACTCGCTGAGACGGGTAATTATGAGCCAAGCATGGCGCAGATCTGACACTCAAGGCCAACACCCTGCTCACTCGGTCACCACTACGTCCATCCTGCTTCACGCGCAGCGCTTCCGAAGAATCAACGTCCGGCCCCT
>JBIKQN010000028.1:0-9260 GCA_044349615.1 Phycisphaerales bacterium | reverse complement strand
TGGGTCAATGATGGCAGAACTGTGGATTGACATATGAGTGGGGTTGGATGGTTTACTGGAAATCCTGATCAACCATCATGAAGCGAATCTCTGCCTCAGCGGCGACTTTCTCGCCTACAAGGGCGCGCGCCTTGACTGCAGCACTGCGGCTAGTGGCACGCATGGTCTCTACTTCAAGCACCAATTGGTCACCCGGAGTGACCGCCTTGCGCAACTTCACCTTGTCAAGTGAAAGTAGCACGGCAACCTTACCGGTGTGTTCAAGGGTCTGGCTTAACAGCAGACCGCCCATCTGCGCCAGTGCTTCCACGATCAGGACACCTGGCATGATTGGTGTGCCCGGATAGTGCCCTTGGAAGAATGGTTCGTTGATGGTGACATTCTTGACGCCAATGGCGCGGCGACCGGGCTCAAGTTCAAGCACGCGGTCGACAAGGAGCATCGGGAATCGATGCGGCATCAATCGACCGATGGCGCGGGCGTCCATCGCTCTGCCTTCAATCAACTTGCGGGACTGCCGCTCACGTTGCACAAGCCGCAGGAGCTTCATGCCCAACTGGCGGTTCAGACCGTGACCGGAGCGATTGGCCACCACTTGGCATTCCACGATGGTTCCAACAAGTGCGAGGTCGCCGATGGCGTCAAGCATCTTGTGACGCACGGGTTCGTCAGGGAATCGATATTCGTTCTGAATTGGGCCTTCATCGCCGATGACCAAGACATCACGTGGTGTGAGATGGCGGCAGAGTCCTGCTTGCCACAGTGCTTCCGCTTCTTCTTTGAGCGAGAAAGTTCGCGCTGGAGCAACCTCAGCAACATAGTCATCGCGCGCAGGATCAAAGCTCCATGCCTGATGCGGAATGCGCGTGGCATTTGCGCCATAGTCAAGGTCGTACATCAGGCGCATGCCGCCAGGACTGTCTGCAGGGATCGCGGCGATTGAAGCATCGCCTTCCTCAACCGATACCGTCTCCATCAACTTGAACATCCGACGCGGTGCGTCTTGATCAGCAATGCCAGCGGCGCGGATGGCATCCACAAATGGAAGCGCGCTTCCATCGCCACAGGGGAGTTCTGGGCCGTGCAGTTTCAGCAGCACATTGTCAATACCAAGACCACGGAGCGCGGACATGCAGTGTTCAACGGTCTCAATGGTGACATCGCCAGCCTTGAGCGTTGTGCGTCGCGCGTTGGGGATGACGCTCGAGACAAGCGCGGGAATCACCACTGGTCGTTCAAGGTCAACACGTTCGAACACGATGCCGTGATCGGGTGGCGCGGGCATGATGGTGAGCGTTGCTTCCCGCCCAAGCATGAGTCCTTTGCCTACAACCACCGCCGATGTGGTCACGGTCCGTTGGCGGGGAGCGCCCGCGGGGACACCGCGGGCTGCGTTGCGGGTCGTGGTCATGGTGGAAGCGGTCACGTCGGGCGGTATTCAGCGCTACTGATCTTTGAGGAGTTTCAGGAGCGTCTTGGTGAGGGGAGTGAGTTTACGGATCGCAGCCTGCTCTCGCAACGCGGAGCGAATTTCCTGTGCGGGGTAGCCACCCCATGTCTCGCCAGCTGGAATATTGCTCATGAGCGCCGAGCGCGCCGCAATGCGGACATCGTTTCCGATGGTCAGGTGGGGACCGATGCCGCAGCCGCCACCCATGTGCACGCGGTCGCCAATCTGGCAACTTCCGGCGATCCCGCTGTGGCCGCTGACCATGCACAGGCGTCCCATGTTCACGTTGTGACCAACTTGGCAGAGGTTGTCAATCTTGGTGCCGGCACCGATCCGCGTGGCAGCAAACTTGCCGCGGTCGATCATGGAGCCAGAGCCAATTTCCACATCATCCTCAAGAACAACCGTACCGAGGTGGGGAATACGCAGCACAGTCTCGCCATTAGCACTTGGTCGGTAGCCGAATCCATCTCCGCCGATGACAGCATTGGCGCCAATCACGCAGCGCGCGCCAAGGGTGCAGCGCTCGCGAATCACGGCGTTGGCATGGATCAGAGTTCCATCGCCGATGTGAGCATCGGGGTAAATGACGGCGTTTGCATGAATCGATACATCGGTGCCGATCACGCAACCGGCACCAACCACCGCTCCCGGTCCAATTCGAGCCCTAGCGCCAATGACTGCTGTTGGGTCGATTCGTGCGGTCGGATCAACGCCAAGGGCGGGCAGCGACTCACCAAGAAAGAACAACTCCAACACCGGAATCATTGCCAGATCAGCGTTGTCCACTTCAATCAGACTTCGGCGCGCTGGGTCATGGCCGCGCACTTCGATGCCGCGAGTGACAATTGCGGTGCCTGCCTGCGAATCCGCCCAACGGTTTGCATTGATCAAGTCGCCGATGAAGGTGAGTTGGTCAACAGTTGCATCGGCGACGGTGGCTAGCCCCCGCACCGGGCGATCTCCAGAACCAACAAGTGTGCCGCGCACTAATTCGGCAATCGAACCCGAAGTGTGCGGGGCGGTCATCATGGCTTCGGGGCTGCTGTCGGTGCAGCAAGAGCAGCTGGTGGCGCACCGCCACGCGACTTGAACTCGGCGTTGGCGCGCTCGATCACGGCATCAGTGATATCCATTTCATTGTCCGCAAAGAGAACTCGGCGCATGGCAAGTTGCTGCCGTGTAGCTGTGAAGCCAGCAGGTTCGATCGGTGGGATGGAGTCATTGATGATGACGTAATCAATCTTTCCGTCCTTTGCTACTGCAGCAGCCGCTTCGCGGACTCGGATGTACAGGGCGCGCATGCCACTGGCACGCTCTGCTTCCACCTTCAATTGGCCGAACTGATCCTGCGCACTCATGGTGCCGATCGCGCCCTCCACTTTCTTCAGGGTGTCGTTGTAGGGAGGAGTTCCGGGCTTGTAGCTCTCGAGTTCTGCATTCAGATCCTGCAATTCACGGCTCATGCGGTCCTTCTCGCCAACCATCTTTTCACCCAAGGTCTTGATGGCGGCTTCGATGGACTTCTGTTCATCAAGCGCGATGAAGATTCGCTCCACGTCAACGCTTGCAACGCGGGAGGGGCGGTCGGGGAATGCGGAGGCAGCGGCAAGGACAGCAACGGCAATGCCAAGGGCGATCGTGGTGTTTCTCATGGTAGGTGTCATGAAACAAAAGTCATCAAGGTGTGTACGGGCGGTTCATTTCACTTTGCTGCAGGCGCGGGGGCAGGGGCGGGTGTGGCGGCCGGGGCAGCAGCATCTCCAGTGGTTGGCTTGCTTGCCGCACCACGTGCGTTGTTCATGCGGACTACTAATTGGTCAGTGACATCAATCGACTTTGCTGCAAAGAGCACGCGGCGACGGACGATTTGCTCTTGAGCCTGCGCCTCAAGTGGCGTCTTGGAATCGCGCTGCAACTGAATGTCAGTCACACCGTCATTCACCAAGATCACATCCCAGCCTTCGGCATCCGCGAGCTTCTGGCTCTCGGCGCGGACATTGCGGTACATGCTCTGCCACATGAGGGCCCGCTCGCGGTCAACCTCGATCTTCTTGATGCGTTCCCACTGTTCTAGTTGCAGCTGCTCAAACGCCAACTTGTCGCGAATACCCATGCGCTCCTGATCGGTAGCGACGGTCTCCATGGTCTTCGCCAATTCTTCAACAGACTTTCGCTTCGCTGTGAATTCGTCTTGAACTTTTTTGCCAAGCGCGGTGATCTGTACTTCCCAGTCACTCCGTTCGTTGAGGCGCTCGATCACCTTCACTAGGTCTACAGTGGCTACGCGAGTTGGTGCGGGTGCCATGCGTGCTGAGGCGCCGGCGTTGTACGAGGCGGCAGTCACCATTGCCCCGGCAATTGCCGCGACGAAGATGCCTGCAAAGGTCCTTTGGGTGCTCATCCCGGCAGTGTACGCAGCCGTCGCCACTGATGGCAGCGTGTCAGAAGGGCAGGTCGATGGTGAAACTGAACACCTGTTCTTCGTCAAATTCCTGCTTCATGATGGGGTAGGCAAAGTCGAGGGCAATCGGCGCCTGTCCGAACTGTGGAATGAAGATGCGCAGACCCGCGCCCACGCCCACGCGGTACTGCGCAAGCCATTCATCGTCGTTCACCGTGCCGCTGTCCACGAATGCAACCACCGAAAGGAAGTCCCCCATCACGGGCACCTCATACTGGGCGCCAGCGAAGAACAGGAAGTTGCCGCCGACTGGCACGTTGGTGTCTTGCGTGGTGAAAGTTGCGGGGGGATTGTCGCCGATGATCTCGTTGGATTTCGGGCTGACCGTGCGGAACGCAAAGCCGCGCAGGGTGCGGCCTCCCAAATACCAACGCTCATACACCGGAGCGTCGGTGGAGAAGATGTATGCAGCCTGCGTGCGCAGGCGCAGAACCTGCTTGCGTCCCAAGAAGTCTTCGTACGTCGTGAAGAATTGCGTGAGATTGATGCCCACTTGTGGGTAGTAGAAATCGCCGCCGAAGACGCCGTGATAGCCCGCTTGCAATTCCACCTGTGAACCGCGTCCTGGCCGACCGGGATTATCTACTTCGGTTCGTGTGAGTTCCGTAAGGATGGCACTGTTGTAGCTGGGTCCGCGCTGCTCCCAAACTTCAACAGGAGTGTTGGACTCAAAGTCAGTGAGGGTGACATTTTCCACACGAGGATTCACCGAGAATGTCCAGAAGTCACCAATACGCGTGCTAATACCAAACAGCAAGCTGGCACGATCTTCCAAGTAGGTATCGAAGAAACGCGTGCGGTAATTGATACCGGTATTCCCACCCCAATCGCTATCCAAGAGGTGTGGATCGCCAATGGACACGTTGTAGTTGCTGACTTCAATACCAGGCGAGATCGCCAAGTTAAAGGTCTGTCCGGCGCCGCGGAATGATCGACCACCAAGGAACTCATCCATGGTGTTTGGGGTATCGGCAAGGTCAAAGTTCTGCTGCTTGAGCGAGATTTCACCGAACAATCCCGAGTCGGTACCGGCGCCCACGCCAAAGTTGACCGAACCAGTCTGCTTCTCCTTGATGTCCACCAGTACATCGCGAGTTCCTGGATCGTCAGCATCAGGTGCCTGTGGTGTCACGCGTGGTTCGCGGAACAGGCCAGAGCGATCGAGTCGCTTCTCGGTGTTCTTGATTTCGCGACCGTCCATCGGTCGACCGGGTTGGAAGCGGATGAGTCGGCGGGCAACCTTGTCACGCGTCACATAGTTGCCTTGCACTTCCACCAATCCAGTTGCATACGACCCGCCCTCGCGGATATTTAAGAGAAGGTCAACTTCTGGTTCTTCTCCAACACGTACCCAGCTATCTCCAACGCGGGCTTCAATGTAGCCCATGACCTGATACGCCTGTTCAATGGCCGACTTGGTCTTGTCGATCAGGTTGCGCTGAAATGGATCACCACGCTGGATGACCGCTAGGTTTCCAACCTGCTCTCGCGTCATGACATTGGGTGGATTGCCGCCTTCGCCTTTGATAACGATGTTTCTCAGCCGATATTGCCGCCCTTCCGAGACTACAAAGACAATCTTCGCTTCACGCTGATCCGAACTCAGTTCGATGCGTTTATCAACGCGAACATCCACATGCCCGCGATCCTTGTAGTAGCGGTCGATGGTGGCAACATCCTCAATCAATAGATCTTCGTCAAGCTCACCCTTGCGAAACAGGAACACCCATGGCTTGGTCTTGATCTGCGCCTCAAGTTGCTCTGCGGCAAATGCTTGGTTGCCAACAAATTCAATCTCGCGAATACGTACGCGCGGTCCTTCAATGATCTGAAAGAGGAGCAATCCTTGATCAAGTTTGCTCTCGTCCACTTTGACATCAACGAGGTAGTTGCCACGCCCCTTGTACAACTCCTTGATGCGGAACACGGACTGCTCAAGCAAGAAGTCATCCCGGGGTGCGCCAGTGGCTAGCGGGACTGCCTTGCGCAACTCCTGATCATTGATGACATAGTTGCCAGCGAAGTCAATGCTGTTGACGATCTGTTGCTCTTCGGCGGTGTACGACACTTCCACGCTGCCATCGGGAAGGATGGTGGCGTCGGCAGAGACCTGTCCGAATCGCCCGAGGCGGTAGAGGGTGGAAACGTCATTCTTCACCACCTTGGAATCGAAAGGCTGACCGGCTGCAATCCGTAGGTTGTTACGGATCTCCTGTTCGGTGGCGAGCTTCTTGCCGCGGATCACGACCTTGATGGATGAGACCGGCCGGTCGGAGAGCGTCTCGTCCTCAAGGTCGAGCGCCCATGCGCGCGAGCTACCCCCGAGTGCAACGCAGGTGATCAGCGTGACAAGAAGGGTGCTGCGCATCGCGCCCCTGAAATGCCCGGGACGGGATGTCCGGCGGGAAGTTCGTGTACCGAGGCGATCCATGCTCGATCTACGAGGATAGTCGCGCCGCAATGTCTTCGGCTACCCTTCTCCCAATCATGACCACTGCCAATCTTGCCCGTACACCTTTCCACCACTGGAGCGCCGAGCGCGGGGCCCGCTTCGTGGATTTCACTGGTTGGGAAATGCCCATGTCATACGGGTCAATCATCGACGAGCACCACGCCTGCCGGTCGGGCGCAGCGTTCTTTGATGTCAGCCATATGGGTCGATTGCGCATCACTGGTCGCCACGCCCGTAAGTTCCTTGACCGGGTCTGCACTCGTCAGATCATGGGCATGGAGCGGGGCACCGTTCGCTACTCACTCGTATGCAATGAGCGGGGCGGGGTGCGTGATGATGTGCTGGTCTATTGCTACGAAGAAGATGACTACATGATGGTGGTGAATGCCTCAAACCGCCTCAAGATCATGGACTGGTTTGGCTCCATCAAGGCGCGCGAGAACATGACATTCCAGTTGGACGATGTCACCGCGGATACTGCCATGGCTGCCATTCAGGGTCCAAAGGTCATGGAGATCGTTGGTAGTTTCAGCCGGGAAATCCCAACACTGAAGCGCTACCGTTTTGCAGAGAAGAGTCTGATGATCGCCAAGCTCACCGTCAGCCGCACTGGCTATACGGGCGAGGACGGCGTGGAACTTGTCATGGGTTCCACGGTGGCGAAGTTTGTGCTGCCGATGCTCCTGCGCGAGAAGGAGGGCGTTACGGCGCTCGTTCGACCTGCTGGTCTTGGCGCCCGTGATTCACTTCGCACGGAGGCGTCGATGCCGCTCTACGGCCACGAAATCAGCGAAGAAATCGATCCATTGAGCGCTGGTCTTGGCTTTGCGGTCAAGCTCGACAAGGGCGATGTAGACACGCGCGAAGGCCGATTCATTGGCCAAGAGGCGTTGTTGAAGATCAAGGCCGATGGCGTGCAGAACACCCTCGTTGGGTTTGAAGTTGAGGGTCGACGCTCCGCGCGCCAAGGAATGCTCCTTTATCACAGCGGCAAGCATGTTGGTCATGTCACCAGCGGCTGCCTCAGCCCCACACTCGACAAGGTCATCGCCATGGGCTACGTGCCGACGGCGATAAGCACGGTTGGCACTGAGTTTGAGATTGATCTTGGGAAGATGAAGACCACAGCAAAGGTCGTCAAGATGCCGTTCTACAACCCGGTGCGCACGAAGGCGAGTTGAGAACTAACTGTGAGATGCATGGCTAGGCCATAGACCCATGGATAAATCCTCCATGACGAATGGAGTAACTCGTTGGCAGTCGAGTGCGGGCTGTCGCTTTAGCTTTGGTCCGGAGACTGCTTGCGCTTCCGACCCGGACGAGGTTTGTCGGTGTTCTCCGCTGGCAGGTTCTCGCGGAAGAACCTGCTCGGCTTGGCATCGGTGAGCTGCATCTGGAGCTTCTTAAGTGCCTCAACCTCAATCTGTCGAACACGCTCACGCGTGAGGCCAACTTCAATACCGATCTGCTTCAGCGTCAGCGGTTCCTTGCCTTCAAGTCCAAAGCGCAGGCGTAATACGCGAGCGTCTCGTTCATCGATGGAATCAAGAAGCTTGAGGATGGTTGAGAAGTCTTCCTTGCGCTCAACATCCTGTTCCGGTGTGCGAACGCGGGTGTCTTCAAAGATGTCGCCGAGATCGGCTCCCTCGCCATCCTCGCCATTTGGTGCTTGGCTTGGGGCGTGGTACGCCTTCACGGCGCGGCGAACAATCAGAAGCTTCTTGACGGGAAGACCCATCGCCGTAGCCAACTCTTGAAGCGTGGGTTGGCGTCCGAGGCTCTCTTCAAGCTTTCGGTTGGTGTGCTTCCAGCGCGCAATCAGTTCCACCATGTAGGCGGGAATGTGGATCGGCTGAACGGCATTAATCAGGGTGCGCTTGATCGCTTGCTTGATCCACCAACTGGCGTAGGTGCTGAATCGTGCCCCTTGTGCGGGGTCAAATCCCTCAACAGCTTTGATCAAGCCGATGTTGCCCTCTTCGATCAAATCGGAGAGTGGCAGCCCCCTGTGGGCGTAGTTCTTTGAGATGGAGATCACTAGGCGCAGGTTCGCCTTGATCATTCGGTCCTTGGATCCAAGGCACTCATCATTGATGATGCGCCAACCCAAGACCTTCTCTTCATCTGGAGTAAGGAGTCTTTCCTCGCGGATTTCGCGGAGGTAGAGCTGGAGTTCGTTTTGGACACTGGTTCGCGCCATACACCCTCGCGATCAGCAGACCAGGTCGTGAGCCACACGCTCACGCCGGGCCATGCATCGTACGCATCCCATCGACAATCGCAAGGGTTGTCATTGGCACAAGACCATATGAATGACAAACTCTTTTTGGAGGTTCCCCAATGGCGGATCATGGTCCGGACAATTCAGAGGGAGAGGCGCATCACCCACCCGAACGGGAGGGAGCAAGCGGGGGTAGTGACCAAGAATCACGGCCACCGGATGCTGTAAATAGCGATATGCCCCACTCTGAAGCGACTGATGGTGCGAGCGTCGGCCCTGAGGTGGACCTTTCCAGAATTCTGGGCGACTGGCCCATTGGGGGCAATCGACCCACCGTTCGCATGGTGCGGACGGCGTCCGGGGGGCGCGTTGTTCAGGTTCGGTTAGAACTGGGGATCCTCCAATTTGCCCTGACCGGGCGCCCGGACGGTCGTCGGCCGCACGGCGCGGACTCGCTGTTGGACTGGCACATTGACCGATTAGAGGTCCACCGCCTCCGAACGGGCGGTGATGATGGCATGCAACTCACCTCCAAGGAGTGTGCTGCCCTCCGCGACGAGGGAGTGCAGGTGTATCACCGCTACGTGGCGCTCTTTGCACTTGAGGAGTACGAAGCCGTGGTTCGGGACACTGGCCGAAACCTTCGGATGTTTGACCTGTGTCGTGACTTTGG
>JBIKQN010000027.1:0-9302 GCA_044349615.1 Phycisphaerales bacterium | reverse complement strand
CGCAACCAGGGAACGCCTCTTCTTGTGCAAAGACATTGAAGGTGCCATCACCAATCGGGAGTGACTGCAGCACTCGGCCGTCAGCGCTGTGCGCTACGAGGACCCGACCAACATTTGTATCCACCTGCATGAGCCAACCACCTTCAGCAGCGCCTTGATTTTCAATGCGACCCTCCCAGACACTTGGGGTGTGAAGTGTCTCAGTGGCAACGACCGTTCCAAATGCTCCAAAGTCAAACATTCGACGTTCGCCAGTAGCAGCCAGTGAGGTGCTAGCGCACGCGAGAGCGGCAGAGGCCAGTACGAAATGCGTGAACAAGTGATGATTCTTCATGGGGCGCTTCTGTTGCTAGGAGACTACGAAAGGGTAGCCGCACTCCCACCCTTGGCAACATTCGATTCCACGAACCGAGTGGCTAACGTGCCCTACCGGTTAGCAGACCGTCAATTAGCCCCCAACAGCCGACATGGGCCGCATGGGTTGTGTGAAACCCGGCGAGGAAATCTGGTGTCCCGCTAGTTTGGTCCAAGTGACATCGATCAGAAATCGTTCGATTTCACCATCATCTGCGCCGTTCCGGAGAAGTGGAAGCAGCCCCCATTCAGTAGTACTGAAGAGGCAGGGTCGAACATGACCATCCGCAGTGAGACGCAGTCGGCTGCATGCTCCGCAGAACGGGCTGCTTACCGGGGCGATGAAACCCACCGTGCCTGCGGTGCCATCTGCAAATCGGTACGTACGTGCTGTGCTGTGTGGGTCATCGGTTCCAGTGGGTAGCAATGCAAACGATTCTTCAATGATCGATTGTGTTTCCGCAGCCGGAACCATGCGCGTTCGGTCCCACGCGTGCGCGGAGTCGAGAGGCATGTATTCAATGAACCGCATCTCTACTCCAAATCGCCGCGCAAGCTTCGTGAGTTCCACTGCCTCGTCATCGTTGACTCCGCGAACTAAGACAGCATTGAGTTTGAGCGGCGTGAGTCCCTCAGCGATGCATGCCTCAATGCCTGCCATGACATCATTCGGCGTGGCGGTGGATCGGGTCACGCGGGCGAAGCGATCAGCACGTACGGAATCAATACTGATAGTGATACGGTCAAGACCAGCGCGTTTCCAACGGGCGAGCGATTCCCGCGAGAGCAGCGAGCCATTCGTGATCATGGCAATCTCAACGCCAGTGCTTTGACGAATCCCCGCGATGATGTCTTCAAGATGTGGGTGAAGTGTTGGCTCGCCACCCGTGATTCGAATTTTGCGCACGCCAAGACGCTCAGCGATGACAGCCATACGCACGATCTCGTTCGGCGTAAGCAGCAGATCGGCTGGCGCAAATCGAACGTCTGGCTCCATGCAATAGACGCACCGAAAATTACAGCGGTCGGTGATACTGATTCGTAGATCAAGAATGGTGCGCCCATGCGAGTCAATCATCCTGCGTCCTGCCCGCACGGCCTCGGGTGCCGCTGGCAACACCTGATGACTCGATGGCTCGGATGAAGCTTGCCGTTGCGTCATTTGCTGGAGGGCAAATGCAACAGGTCTTGCTGTGGTTGATTGATCAACACCAGACCCAGTGAATGGTGCGTTCGGAGTTGGGGGATCCAATCGCATGGCGCTTCGAGGCTAGCACACCGCGCCCGAAGTACCCTTGCATCACATGGAGATTCTTGGATCCGTCGAAGCATTTCTGATTCTCCTTGCAGTGGTGGCGGCGCTGTACGCGAGCGTGGGGCATGGCGGTGCGTCTGGCTATCTGGCTGTCATGGCTCTCTTTGGCGTTTCGGCATCCGTGATGCGGCCTTCGGCCCTGGTTCTCAATGTGGTGGTATCCGCCATCGCTACGGTGACGTTCGCACGAGCTGGTCAGGTCCGCTGGCGATTACTTGTTCCGTTTGTGGTGGCATCGGTGCCGATGGCATTCTTCGGTGGCACTCACACGCTGCAGGACCGTACATTCAAGTTAGTTGTAGCTGCAGTGTTGAGTGTTGTTGCATTCCGGCTGTTTGTGCCTGACCATCAGCGAGCGATCCGTCCGCTCCCGCTTTACATGGCGCTCGGTATCGGCGCAGTCATCGGTGTGCTGTCTGGACTGGTTGGGGTTGGTGGTGGCATCTTCCTTACGCCGCTCCTGGTTCTATGCGCGTGGGCGACACCGCGCGAGGCGGCATCGGTCTCTGCGCCGTTCATCATGCTGAATTCCATTGCCGGGCTTGGTGGAATGATGATGCAGGGCATTGAATTTCCGCCGTGGATGTGGTGGGCCTGTGTGGCGGTGGTCCTTGGAGGTTGGGCTGGTGCATGGTGGAGCGTGCGTGGCGCCTCGCAGTTTGGCCTGCGCATCCTTCTTGGAATGGTGTTAGTGGTTGCAGCTTTGAAGTTCGCCGCCAGCTGATCACCAAGTGGTCTCATGTACATGCCTCGCTCTTTCGCGTGCCAATCCGCCTGTCTGCGCGTACATTGATAGGCATGCCACTCGTGAATCCAGGCCGTAAAGCACCCGCGTTCTCCGCTCCCGATCAAACAGGAACTCTGCGCACCCTTGCCGAATGCAAAGGTCGCGTCGTAGTTCTTTACTTCTATCCAAAGGATGACACGCCGGGCTGTACGGTGGAGGCATGCTCCATCCGCGATGGCTGGGCAAAGTTCCGAAAGGCTGGCATTGAGGTATTCGGTGTCAGCCCAGACGGTCCAGCGAGCCATGTGAAGTTCATCAAGAAATTCAAGCTGCCGTTTGCCCTTCTTGCGGATGAACCCGCCGCTGGCAAGTCGCCCAAGATGTGTGCGGCCTACGGAACATGGCAAGAGAAATCCATGTACGGGAAGAAGTACATGGGTGTGGCGCGTACCACCTACCTGATTGGCCCTGATGGCAAAGTGGCGGCGCGCTTTGACAAGGTGAAGCCCGAAGGTCACGCCGACGAGATCCTTTCCGCTGCAGCCGCGCTACTCTCCCCACCATGCACCCCGTCGAAATCCGCTTCCTCCGCCTCCACCACGGCGCGCAGCTCCCCGCGTACCAAACCGAGCACGCGGCGGGCCTCGACCTCCACGCCTGCATCGAAACGCCGGTGATATTGGCGCCGGGCGACATCGCAATGATCCCGTGCGGATTTGCCATGGCGATTCCCCATGGCTTCGAAGCCCAAGTTCGCCCCCGATCAGGTCTTGCTACCAAGCATGGAATCGGCATGCCGAACTCACCGGGTACCGTCGACAGCGACTACCGCGGCGAGATGAAGGTGCCGCTTGTGAATCTTGGTCGCGCTCCATTCACGGTAGAGCACGGGATGCGCATTGCGCAGATGGTGGTGGCGCCGGTAGCGCGTGCCACCGTATGCGTGGTTGAGGAACTTGATGGAACATCGCGCGGCGCCGGTGGGTTCGGCAGTACGGGGCGTTGAATGCATGATTCCAGGGTTGTTTGAGTAAATCGAAAGCGATGTCAGGCATTGTGGCCCTTCACGGGTCGTGGTAGCCGCCTGATACGCGCCGCTCCGTATCATCTCGGAATGACCACCGCGACCGCCCGTGAAGTCACCGTCCCGCTCCTTGACCTGAAGGCCCAGTACGCCACTATTCGTGCCGAGATCGAGCCCGCTGTGCTCGCGGTGATGGAAAGCCAGTACTTCATCGGCGGACCCAAGATTGACGAGCTTGAGAAGGAAGTGGCCGCCTATTGCCACGCCAAGCATGCGATCGGTTGCGCCAATGGTTCCGATGCCATCCTTCTGGCATTGCAGGCGCTTGATGTCGGTCCTGGCGACGAGGTGATTCTTCCAACATTCACATTCTTTGCGACGGCTGGCAGCATCCACCGCCTTGGCGCACGACCAGTGTTTGTGGACATCGATCCGACGACGTACAACATTTGCCCGAAATCCACTGAAGAAGCATTTGGCTGCTGCAAGAAGGTCAAGTGCCTTATGCCAGTCCATCTCTTTGGTCAGGCCGCCGATCTTGACAGCATCATGGCAATCGCCAAGGCCCGAAACCTCACCGTAGTTGAGGACTGCGCGCAAGCGATCGGTACAGAAGATGTGCATGGGCGTCGCGTTGGCAGTGTTGGCGACATTGGCACATACAGCTTCTTCCCTTCGAAGAATCTCGGCGGATTCGGCGATGGCGGAATCATGGCCACGAATTCAGATGTTCATGCGGCTCGCCTGAAGAGGCTCCGCAATCACGGCATGGAGCCGAAGTATTTCCATCAGGAAATTGGCATGAACTCCCGCCTTGATGCGCTGCAGGCAGCGGTCTTGAGTATCAAGCTTCGTCATCTTGACTCATGGAGCAACGCGCGTCAGCGAAACGCGGCTTGGTATGACGAGTTCTTCACCGCCCACGGCGCAACGGACAGTTCGGTGCCAGTGGATGCGGGTGGTCTTCCGCTTCGTTTCCCGAGGGCACCAACTGCTGGCCGCCACATCTACAACCAATACGTAATTCGTGTTCCGGCCCGTATCCGCGATGCCGTGCGTAGTGAGCTCACGAAGCGCAATATCGGCACAGAGATCTACTACCCGCTCTGCTTGCATATGCAAGAGTGCTTTCAATTCCTGGGCTATAAGCCAGGTGTGTTCCCGCACTCTGAGCGCGCAGCGCTCGAGACGATCGCCATGCCGATCTATGGCGAATTGACCGAGGCGCAGCGCCACTGGGTTGCCGAAAGCATCGTTGAGATAGTTAAGAAACTAGCCTAAATATCGAGTGTTAGTGCAAGTGATCAGAGCTGCACTGAGTAGCGCTGATCTCATACCAGGGCATCAAGGCTCATGAGCCCCAGGGGTTCCCGTGCAAAGAAAGGCTCTGCACTTGTAGTGCCAATGCGGCTTCCGAAATAGGTGCCTGCGGCATCAAGCCATTCCACCACTCGGCGGTTTCCTGGGTTGTCCACAAACTGACTTCGATAGGCAAGTATGGCGTTGCGCTTCTGCTCGTTGAAGCCAGTGGTGTCAAACACAAATGATGGATGCGGCACAATCCGTAGATGAGTTGCGTAGTAGTGGAACAACCACTTTGGATAAATCGGTTCGCCAGGCAAGCCACAATTGGTGAGCTTTGCATCGAACCGCGCGTCCTCAATGATGCGCGTACCAGCAATGTGGTCTGGATGTGCATCTTCAAAGTAGGGAGCAAAGATCATCTCGGCCCGAAATGTTCGAATGACTGCAGCAACTTTGTGACGTGCCTCAACAGAGTGCGTCACCGTGCGGTTTGGCAGGTCAAGCGTGATTCGTTCTGCACCAAGAATCCGCGCAGCGTCGGCCGACTCTTTCGCACGCTTAGCACGATCACCAAACGGAGTTGGTTCGCCATCGGTGAGATCAAGGAGCAGAACGCGATGCCCCTGCGAAACGAAGCGAGCAATGGTTCCGCCCATGGCAAGTTCTTGATCGTCGGGATGTGGTCCTGCAACAAGAATGTTCATATCTGAAGCCTAGCGCCGCTTGGGGGTGCTACCGGTGGAGGGTGCAGGGCGCGCAGCAATTTCTGCGGCAAGCCGCTGCAGTGCAGTAATCCGCGCCATGTTCCCATCGAGCCGCCGAGCCAATGTGCCACAAATGACGGATGACGTGGCGCGTAACTCCTTGAACGTCTCATCTTGACGAAGGGTGCGTGCACGAACCTCCTCCGTCAGGCAGCGTGCAAGTTGCATCAGGACTTCGCGGTCTGAACCAAGGTATGCACCGCTCAGTGGTGCATCGCGAATGGCGACGAGCCGTGAAGCAAGCGTGTGGCGTGTTGCAAGCCATGGTTCGAGTGTGTCGGTGAGTCGCGCTATGAGCACTATGAGTGGCAGATCGGATTCCACGGTAGCAATGTCTGCTTCTGCGTCATCATCCTTCCCATCCAGGAATGCTTCGAGTGCAAGGGCGCTTCGCGCAGCCATTGCTTTCGGGTGGGGCATCCAGCCATCAGTAGGCGCCGCATATCCACCCCATAGATTGAGCTCTCGCTCGGCGCCTTCGTATCGTTGCAGTGCGGCCGACCACTCAAGCGCTTCTGCGATCCGTGCGGCTTGCAACATGCGCCGCGATGCGTCCGCACTTGGCTTTCCAATAGCCCACGCTCCAGCCCATGCGCTTCGTCGGCGGTCAATCTCTTGGAGGAACTCACTGGAACGTCCAGCGCATGCATTCACTGCAATGGCATCGCCTCGGCGGACCATGCGCTCGAATCGTCCAGCACTCAAGAGGTCTACCTCGGAAGCACATGCGTCCATGGTGCTGCGAATGGCAGCGCGGCGAGCGGGATCGCGCAGGCCAGTCACCCATGCCTTGCTAGCGGATTCGAACGCTGCGCGTGACTGGGCACGTGCAGCGCCGATGGCATCGACCCATCCGGGAATGGCGCCAATTCGTGCAAGATCAGCCGCGTCTTCGCGCAATGATTGTGCAGCAAGGTCAGCGCCAGGGTCTCCTCCACGGACGATGAGTGGCAGTCCCTCTGCAACGCGGATCCCATTTTTGATGGCACGCGCGCGCAACTCTGTTGCAATGGCACGCAGGTCGGTTCGCAGTTGCGATGGATCAAACGCAACGCAGAAGGCTTCGGATGAAACGGCATCGGCAAGGCGCGTTGCATGGTCACTGCTGAAGGAATCGGCAAGTGCGCGCAGTCCCTGGCAGACAGCATTCGCCGTCCAGCCATCCGGTCGCGCGTCCAAGCGACTTCCGGCTTCAATGGCGCGTAGACACTCATTGATTGCCTGCATGCTGGTTGTATCGCCAGCTGATCGTGCACGCTCGAATGCGGTGATGAGTGCCTGGCGTGTTTCTGTGTCAATCCATGTTGCTTCAGCAAGCGTTGTATCTGCATTCCGAGTCGGCTGTGCAGGAATGTGTACAAGCGCACTTGGTGCAGGCCATGCAGTCGGCGGTGGTTCCGGCTTGCGAGACTCCAGAATCGCCACTGCCTGTTCGAGCGGGAGCATGATTGCTGCAAGCGACAACTCGGGGTGTTCGGGTGAAGGCAACGGCTCAAGCCCGTTGGTGCTTCCCTTGATGAATCGCAGCATGGCCTCCTCCACGGCCTTGTGATTCACGGTCTGTGCAGGCGGGAGGCTGATCGCTTGATCAAGCTCTGCACGAACCGCCGCCATCCGCAATCCCGCAATCACCATGGCTTGTGATTCAAAGGGGGCAGCCGCGCCATGGAACAACAGGTCGAAGGCCACGCGGCGAACATTCATCTGGACATCGCGCACTGTTCCCGGTGCTTGCATGGCAAGTGCGTCAATCTCCATCCGTAAGGATCGCGCAGCATCAAGTGCTGCGTTGGAATCGCCAAGAGATCGGGGAAGTGCCAGTAAAGGCGTGCTTTGCTGCAGAGTTTCGGTGTAGGCCCCGGCTCCCGACTGCATTCCCGGTGCTCCGAGCACCAACACGAATGCAGAGGCGATGCAGGCGATCCGCATCATCCATCAACCTCAGCAGTTGGAAGTGCACCGTAGCGAACCCATTCGAGCCGGAGACCATGCGGCGGCAGTGTTGGACCAGTAGCCGCGCGATTACACGTGGTAAGTGCTTCGCGAACATGCCCGGAATCAGTTTTTCCTCGACCAACCTCAACAAGGGTTCCGGAAATGATTCGCACCATGTTGTAAAGGAAACCACTGCCAGCAACTTCAATGATGATTCGACCGGGCTGCGGTGATATCACAGTGCATCCATAGATTGATCGCACAGTTGTCTCGCGCCCGTGGCTTGCTTGCGCGAATGCAGCGAAGTCATGGGTACCAACGAGCACGGCCGCAGCGGTCGCCATGCGGGTGTGATCAAGCGCGTGTCGAGTGCTCCAGACATATCGCTTTTCAAAGAGCAGATTTCCATCAGTGCCCACGTCGCCATGTGCAATGGAGTAGCGATAGCACTTGCTCACACAGTCAGAAATCGGGTCGAACGAGTGGTGGACTTGTTCCGCAGACCGGACTCGGACATCCCGGGGGAGACGTGCATTGATGGCCAGCGCTAGGCGCGCAACCGGTATGCGAGTCTCCGCACTGAAGGCCGCCACCTGACCAAACCCGTGTACCCCTGCATCCGTTCGGCTAGCACCCATGACGATCACGGGGCGAGCCACAGCCGTTGCAACGGCAGTCTCTAAGACCCCCTGAACGGTACGAAGGGATGGTGCACCCGGCGGGTCTTGACGCTGCCATCCGTGAAAGTGGGTGCCGTCGTAGGCGACGACCAGTCGGAAACGGGGCATAGGGAGAGAATAGGGCGGCACGACCAATGTGCGGTTATCGGCGCCATTTTTGCGTTCAGGCAGGAGGCTGACCGCCCAAAGGGCGTTTTGAGCGAACTTTGTGGTGGTCGTTGCAAGTGAATTTCGATCGTTGGCGAACCCGGGTTGGACTTGTTGCGTCTTGCCCCTACATTCATAGGGCGTGGGCGAGTTGCCTACGCTGAAACCGTCATCGGCGCCCGATCTAGGGTCGCATGCATTCCGCAGGAGCTACCAAGACATGAAGAACCACTACTTTGTTGCATCGTCGGCACTGTTGTTGAGCGCATCCGCCTTCGCCCAGATCGCTGTTGATGGCACTGCCGAGGCGGCCTATGGCCCCGCAGCAGTTGTCCAGTCAGTCGGCACCGGCTTTGGTGATAGCGAAGACGGCAGCAAGGGCACCTGCGACGGCAGCGAACTTGATGGCGCGTTCGCGAGCCTCGATGCGGTCGGCGGCTACCTGTATTTGACGTTCGCCGGCAACCTTGAGAGTAACTTCAACAAGTTTGAGTTGTTTATCGACTGCAAGGTGAATGCTGGTCAGAATCAACTCCGCAGCGACAATGTCGATGTCGATTTCAATGGACTCAACCGCATGGGCGCCGATGCCGTGAACGCCCTACCTGGCCTGAAGTTTGACGAAGGATTCGGTGCCGACTTCTACTTTACATGCACTGGTGGAAATAGTCCGTACCAACTCTTCGCAAACTTCGCGCAGGTCCTGACGGACGGCGGCGGTGTCGGGGCTTACATCGGTTCAAGTGTGACTGATCCAAAGTCCGGTGTCATCCGGATTGACGATGTGACCTACGGCATTCAAGCGGCCATTGATAACAGCAACATCCTTGGTGTTGATGGCGACCCATCGGGTACCACTACTGGTGCAGGCGTCGCTACTGGAATTGAGATCCGTATCCCAATCGCAGTGCTTGGCTGGGATGGCACGAGCCCGATCAAGGTCTGCGCATTCATTAACGGCTTAAATCACGACTTCGCGTCCAACCAGTTCATTGCCCCCCTGCCACCGGCGTATGGCAATCTTGGCGAGCCCCGCCTTATTGATCTCTCG
>JBIKQN010000348.1:0-2806 GCA_044349615.1 Phycisphaerales bacterium | reverse complement strand
AAAGTTGATGTGTTGCAGCAGAAGATCTGGATACTCCTCAGCCCAGAGCAGCAGGCCGCATTCAAGACCAACTACGACGCCATCAAGGCCGAAGCCGAGCAGCGCAAAGAAGATCGCAAGGACGGCAAGGACGGCAAGGACGGCAAGGACGGCAAGAATGGCAAGGAAGGCAAAGCCACCACGCCTGATCCCATGCAGCCAGACCCGATGCTCCCGGGTGGTGAGAAGCCCGGCAAGCGTCCAGACGGACGCCCATTCAACTTTGACAACACCGCCGATGACCCCACCCGCAAGGGTGATGGCAAGCCATCAGGCAAGTAATCGCCGAGAACGAACGTTGGGTAACTATTAACTGCCGCCGGCAATCATGACGTCGTCATAGCGCTCAATGATCTGCGGACCAGCAGTGTTGACGCTCGAACTCACGATGTCGGTCATGGCTGCACCAGTGGCTGTGGTCGCCTGTGCGCGTGAGAAGAAAATCCCATCGCTTCCGGCACTGATGATGAAATACTTGCCGCGCGCCGTGCCGGAGCGAACCTTGTCCTTGTCGGCCACAGTGGCAGAGCCACTGGCTGACTGCGCATTGATGCCCGCATGTCGAATCAATTGTCCCAACGTCAGATCGCGTGCGCTCGCACCCGATTCGCCACCTGCTGCTGTGGTGTTCAGCACGCTGCCCTTCAGAGTGTCGGTCTGGTCGGTACTGGTGTCACCAAGCTGAGTAGTCCCGGTGTAGGCCAGCATGCCTGAGCGTTCAAACTGACCAGGGTTGGTGCCGTTCTTTACAAGTGGACCGATGCCGCGCTGCTGCTTGATGAAGATCATCGGCGCGCCCCAGGCATCCACCAAGTCCGGAACGAGACCAGCGCCTGCTACTTCTGGCACGTTGCCAGTAGCAAGTTGCCCGGCGGCCTTGCTGAACTCGCGTCCCTTGGGTGCATAGAAAGCGTCGTACTTCTTGCCGTTCTTGAATGGACCTTCGCCCATCTTGTTCGCGTCGATTCGGATCCTGAACGCGGGTGTGACACCGGCGAAGGTGAGTTCCGTACCGCCAAAGGTGTTGTAGTCAGCGTCAGACTGAATTCGATAGCCGCCCATGAGTGCAAGGAGTGCGTTCTCAGTGGCAGTGATTTGCGGAAGATCGCTGTCGCCATTCAGCCCTGCGTACAGGGCTTCATCCGGAACCGCGGCTGGGTACTCGCCAAACTCCTGGAAGTAGGCGTCACACGCCTTCGCAAACTCCTGAGCCGTACCCATGGTGGCGGTGGCCTTGGAGCGCTGAATAACCTTACCGAGTGCTGGCAGTAGCAGGCCAACGAGCAAGCCAATGATGCCGATCACAACGAGCAGCTCCACCAAGGTGAAGCCTCGAAGGGTGGCGGCGGTGCGGCGAGTCGGACGGCCGGATGCCGAACGGAGAGTGGTGGTGGTTGCCATAGGAGTTCTTTCGTTTAAGTATACGGATGCAGGTGGCGGATTGATGCGTGCCGGAGCCAGGCATCAGAGCGGCAGCACACAGCGCCCTTGAGGCGTCACGGTGCAATTCCGCCCGTCTGCCGAAGACCCTCATAGATGCCGCATGCCACCACGGTGGCCAAGTTCAGGCTGCGAGCGCGGGGGTCTGCGCGCATGGGGAGCGTCAACTGATGGTCAGCGCCGTAGGTGGAGTCCACCCAGTCATGCACCGATGCTGGCAGGCCGCCAGTTTCTTGACCAAAGAGCAGGTAGTCGCCGGTAGTGAATGCAGCGTCCCAATGGGGTCGATCCGACTTCGTGCTGTACAGCCACAGGCGAGGTGGGCGCTCGGTAGCTAGGAATTCCTCCCACGAGGCGTGTTCCACGCAGTCCACCAAGTCCCAGTAGTCAAGCCCAGCGCGGCGGCGAGCCTTCTCGTCCATCTGGAACCCGATGGGGTGAACCACATGGAGGCGGCAGCCCGTAGCCATACAGGTGCGACCGATGTTCCCCGTATTGTTGGGAATCTGCGGCTGATACAGCACAACATGGAAGCGGGGCGGTTGTGTATGGGCTGCGGAGGCAGTGGTGTTAGTCATGGCGGTCATGGCAATGGCGGGGTATACTCTGCCTACTTATGTGGCCAGTCCTCTTTGCAAACGCTGCTTGGGTCGCCTTCCTCGCCATTTGGGCGCTCGTGTATTTCGCGGGCGCTCGCAAGCAGCAGGACGGCACGAACGGCGGGCACTGACGGTTGGCGTGTTGCGCGCATCCGCCGGCGCAACGGTCGATTCACGCATGACATGTTGCTCCAGTAGCTCAGTTGGATAGAGCACGGCTTTCCTAAAGCTGAGGTCGCAGGTTCAACTCCTGCCTGGGGCGTTTTGCTGTCTGCTGCGCCCAACCAGATCCGCTGTTGTGGTCATGCGTGAGTCGCTCTCGTTGCGCTCATCACAGTTCCCCCGCACGGCGCGGATGTGCACCAAGCCAACGAATTCCACGTTCCATTTGTTCGCTCAGCAGCGCGCTTGCGGTTCGTAGATTTCTCAGGAATGCATCGGATGTCGGCTCTGGATGATCCACCAAGTCGGTCACAGCCTTCACCGCTATGAAGGGCACGCCGCATTGTCCGCAGACTTGCGCAATCGCGCACGCTTCCATGTCTTTAGCCACCACGTGATGCCGAGCAAAGAACATCAGTTCATCTGGTGTGGCGTCCAAGCTGTTGCCGGTACTGATGATGCCGCTCTTAGCGCCCATGGCTGCTGCAAGATGCGGCGCGGGCGTCACCGGCCATTGCCCACGTGCCTGCAGTTCAAAGCCAGGTAATGCGATGTGGCGATCATGG
>JBIKQN010000347.1:0-2809 GCA_044349615.1 Phycisphaerales bacterium | reverse complement strand
CGAACGGATGGGCAGCTCAACATGGATGACGAAAGCACGCCAGAGTCCATTCGTCTTCGATTTGGAGTCAGCAAAAAGGCCTTCAAGCAGGCGCTTGGAAGATTACTACGCGAACGCAAAATCGAATTCACAAAGCCCGGCATTCGCCTCCTAAATAAATAGGTGCCGTCCACCCCTGTCCCTATTTTCCAATCATGTTTGAGCCCCCGCCCACGGATCTTCTTGATGTGCAGCGCGAGTTGGAAGCATTGCGCGCCGAGCTTGCAGAGATTCGCCGCGTAGACGCTGAGGGATGGGTTGATCAAGCACGCGCGGAACAGGTACAAGGAATTGTGCGTGATGTACTTGCAGACTCGTCGACGCGGCTGAGTGAATCTGGAAAGCAATGGCGAAGTGCTTACAGTGCCGGTCTTTCAGTGACGAGTGATGATGGCAACTGGACCATGAATTTTGGCGTGACACAGCAGGTGAAATTTGTTTATTCGTCGGCGTACGGCGATGAGTCTTCCACGGACGATGTGCAAACGCGCTGGGGTATGGAGATTCGACGTGTCAATCTAGTGATGTCCGGGACAGCGGTCGATCCGTCAGTTTCATGGCTCTTGATGTTTCAATACGACTCACAGCCCGACAGATGGTCTGACAATCCAGGCACATTTCAGCCGGTGTACGCATACATCAAGAAGGACTTTGGTGGTGGCGTGAATGTGCTCGTTGGTAATCACAATGTCCCTTGGGATATCGATAGTTCCTACTTTGAGGGATGCAGTTTGACTGCCGGTGATTACTCAATATTCAATTATCGATTCGGCGTTGGACGCGAAGTGGGTATATCCATGCAGTTGCAAGACAATTCGTTTCGGTTGCGCGCTGGTACATACAGTCAGTTAACTATGCCAGATGGTCAATGGAACGCAGATACAAATTTGAGCTTTGCTGTAGCTGGTCGTCTTGAATATCAGGTGGGCGGAAAGTGGGAGGACTACGAGTTGGAATCCTCCATGATTGGAACGGATCCGAGTGTGGTGCTTGGCCTAGCTTCGGTGTGGAGCAACGGGCGCGCAGACAATCCAACATCGCCTGTCACTCCAAGTGCCGCCGGCATCACGACCGATGTCACTGCACGGTTTGGCGGCTGGTCATTAGAAGGTCAGTTTGTCTGGATGCGTGATGCTGCGGGCGCGCCGATTGCAGAGTGGTCGCTGGGGGGTAATTTCCAGATGGCTGCCTTTGTGGCCCCCAAGATCGAAACCTTCGCTGAGGCGTGTTGGATGGAGACTGCCGATGTTCCGTGGATCGCGCAAGCAGGGTTCAACTGGTACGTGGATGGTGCGCGACTAAAATTCACCTGCAAGGCAATCGTTCCGTTTGGTGGCGGCGAAATTAACGGCATTGGCCAAGTGGCGGGCGGACTTGGAATTTCGAGCGCGAACAACAATGTCAGCTTGATTTCTCAGGTTCAGGTGATGTTCTAGGCGCATCGGAGTGTTCCGGGTTGGGGCGCGTTTGGTGGCGCACCGGTCGGCTACCGCCTGATACCCTTCCGCCACAATGGCAATCAACACCTACTTCAAAGCGGCTGGACTTCTGGTGGCTCTTTCTCTGTGCGGCTGTGCAGCAACATCGGGGAGTAAGGCACCAGCCTCTGATGCGCTAGGCGGCGGCGGTATTTCGCCTGGTCAAGCACGCGCTGAACTAGAAGCTGGCAATGCGCGCTACCTCAACGGTGGTATGGAAGCGCATGCGTGGCAGCAATCATCGGTGATTCGTACGGGTACCTACGGTCAGAGTCCATCGGTCGGTGTCTTGGCGTGCGCTGATTCGCGCATTCCGGTTGAAATCATCTTTGACCAAGGTGTTGGCGACCTCTTTGTGGTGCGCGTTGCAGGAAATGTTGACACCAAAGAGGGAAATGGCACCTTTGAGTACGGTCTGAAGGCGCTCGGTGTGCACACCATTGTGGTGCTCGGTCACACTAAGTGCGGCGCCGTGGAGGCGACGATCACTGGTAAGGCATTGCCAAGCAATATGTCTTCGCTCTCGGCGGCCATTCAACCAGCGTTGAAGGGTGCGCTTCAATCGCCGACAGACACTGCTTCGTTTGAGTTGATAAGGGCCTGCGGCGAAGCGAATGTTCGGTATCAGATGAAGAAGTTGCGCACAGACAGCACCCTGCTTGCCGAGGCTGAAAAGAAGGGCGAATTGACCATCATGGGCGCCATGTACGACGTGGATACAGGTCGCGTGCAGTTCCTAGACTGATCATCCGCCGCACAGTCCCCAGTTTGCTAGCAGCCGAAGGTCGGCGCATAGTGCCGCCAGTTACGCCTCCACGCGCGGGAACAGCGCACATTTCACGAGCGGTGTTCCGGCTGCAATCTGCCCCCAAGTAGTGCGCTTGGCGAGTGGTTCCGCGTGGGCGTGAGCCTGACCGAGCGCTGTGCGCAACTCAGCCATCTTCTCCGGCAGGAATGGCTCCAACATGACGCCAGCAATGCGGACTGTTTCCGCACACTGCGCCAGGATGCTGCACAACTCATCAATGCGCGCAGGATCCTTCGCTAACTTGAATGGTTCGGTGCGGTGAATGAACGCATCCACTTCCCGTAGCAAGCTCATGGCAGCATGCGCCGCGGCCGCAAGATCAAGTTCATCCATGGCAGCATTCCATTGCGCAACAGCGGCGGCACACTTCGCTGGCCACTCACCGCCCGCTTGGCTATCAGCTGGCATCTTGCCTTCAAAGTATTTACTGATCATGGCAGTCACGCGGCTTGGACAGTTGCCAACCACATTCACTAGCTCACTG
>JBIKQN010000346.1:0-2812 GCA_044349615.1 Phycisphaerales bacterium | reverse complement strand
AGCGCAGTGATTGAGCCATATGTGCCGACTAGGTTGCCAAGCTGCTGGGAAATCGGCAGAACCCGCGCGGTCTTCAGCGGAAGCATCAGGGTGACAATGGTGTCATCGGTGACGGTTTCTGGAAGTTCATTGACAAAGGTCGGGATGTTCTCCCGCTTCATGTCCGCTAGTTTCTGTAAGTACAGCTTGTCCTTGTCCACGCGCAACATGACATTCTGCGTCTGTAACAGTTGGTTCAGTGTGGTAAGTGCTTCTGGCAAGGTGTATGCGCGCGTACTGATGTAGTCCACTGATCCCTTGGGAACCTCGGTCTCGCGAACGATGGGAAGACTGGTGGTGCGGCTGAAATAGTCCAGGATCTGGTCCCACGATTGACCCTTGAATGCAAATCGGATTCCACCGGTTGATGGTGCGGGGCCATCCTGAATGGCAGCATCAGCAGGTGCGCTTGATGCAGCAGAGATGGCTGACACAATGCGGGCGCTCGCAACTGCGGCCTGCACTGGCAGCGCGCTCGTGGCGACTGCAAGCACTGTCAGAATCTCAGGGATCATTCGGTTGGCATTCGTCTTCATCATGTTCACCTGTCGTGTCCTGTTCACGGCGCTGCGAGCGCGCGTGCCTCGAGACTGTCTCCTACGCGGACGCGATACGTCGCGCCGCCCGCCACGATCCGAGCAGCATCAGCCTCAAGACCAACGAACGCAAACTCTGCAATCAACTCATTGATCCGCAGTACGCGTGTTTCACCACTCTCCGCATTTCGGAAGTACGCCTCGGTACCTGCTGGACCATCAACAACACCAGTCAACAGCCACTGGCCATAGGGAAATCCACCAAGAACTGCTGGCTCCAATGCAGCGGTCGCCCCAGTTGCTTCGTTGGCTGTTGCTTCACTTCCAAGTTGCTTTGCCTGCGCAGCGGCCACCGTGTTCACCACGGCGCTTGCCGACACTGGCACACGGAACGGATTGCGTGCTGCAAGCGGTGCGTACTTTGAAAAACCAGCCAATGCCTCGGCCGTTGGTCCGCCTGGCAATGATGCCGGCTCATGGTCAGGAACAAACGCCGTGCTCAGTCGAATAGTCACGCGCACTCGGCCACCATCCTTGATCGGATCAAGCTTGATGGCTTCAACGCGCTTCAGCATGGGATCAATGGTGATTCGATAGACCAAGCGGAGAACTTGATCAACTGCGCCTTCCCCCGAGATGGTTGCGCGCAATTCCACAAAGTCCGGCTCATCGCGCATAGACCGCGGAAGCGCAAGGCGCGTGAATTCCTGACGAGCTGGTGACTTTCGCTCAACCGCTGCGCCGGTAGCCACCATGAGATCACGAACCCCAGTCTCTTCCGCAATGCGATTCAATCGGGCACGCAAAGCTGTATCGACCGCGTCGGTGCGCTCTCCGAGTGAGCGGTCCACGACGGCAGCAATACGGCGGTCAAGCTCTGGCCGCCGGTCGCGTTCCTCGCGCACACTGCGCAGAAAATCACTCGTTCGAGCGATATCCGCTTGGGCACCCGCGCGATCGAATCCGGAGAACGATGTCAGGCGTCCACTGTGAATCGTCCACCCAAGCGTGCCTGCCGCTAGTGCCGCGAAAGCCCACGAAAGCGGCATGCGCATGCGAACCGGAACAACTGTCGCTATTCGATGGCGACATGCCATCAAGGCCAACGTGGCTTTATTTGTGCGGCTCATCGCACACCTCGACGGCTTGAGACGGCGGCAGTTGCTGGACGCTGGACAGGTGGGCCGTCGATCGAGTCAATCACCATCTCCACAGCGACTGGCAGTCGGCGCCCTGCCTTCCCCTCGGTGCTGGTGGAGCGAACATTGAAATCGCGCTTGGAAACCAGTGATTCCCGCAATGCATCTGCAGTGGCGCGATCCGCTGCCTCGGCATCAATGGCAATCCGCACCTCTGCTGGAACCTTCATTGTTCCATCCTTCGAAACAGTTGCTTCATCAGAGAGCGCTTGGCCATTCCAGCCAGCAATCACTACACGCGAGGCATCCGGAGCAAAGCCAGCGATGTACGCAAGGGAATCAAGCCACGGAAGATCCGCGTTCGTCCAAGCTTCAATGTGTCGAGCGCGAAGTTCATCGCGCTTGAACTGCCGATGCTCGGGAAGGGCGCCTTCTGCCTTGGCGCGCAGTTCCGTGCGGCGCGATTCGATCGTTGCGCGCTCCTTTCGGCCGATCGTCCAACCGATCGCATAGGCGATTCCAATGATTGATACAACCGCGTACAACTGCATGCGTCGCCGCGCGGCCAAGTCTGGTGCACGTCGTGGACTTGCAAGGTCAATGCGTTCACGCTTCCGGGCACTCTCTAGAAGCAGACCAACAAGCGGCCATGTGGTGCCAGGATCAACTGTGCAGGTGACATCTGGATGTGTAGCCAGATGGGCCACTGGAAGACCTGCATCGCCAGCGAGCGCCACAACAACGCGTGCAGCAACATCAGTCGAGCCAATCACATCAATCGCGGCGGGACGCTGATCTGGTTGCTGGAGTCGGAAGCCCGTCCACGAGCGACGGGCTTCGGTCACGCTTGCATCGGCATCTGGGTCAACAACAGTGGCGCCGCGCGTTGCTCGTAATCCATCGCGCCCGGCAACCACCAGTTCGACTGCATCGCCACAGAGATCAATGGCGGCATCAGGCGCGTCGCCACTTTCTATCCGTGCATCGATTGCAGGAAGCGTTTCCAAGAGGTACGCGGTTCCAAAGGTGCGTGGCGCGATTCGCTCAACTGAAATGTCCGCAGCTGCTGCTACCGCGCGTACCGATGCAATCTCCTTC
>JBIKQN010000345.1:0-2814 GCA_044349615.1 Phycisphaerales bacterium | reverse complement strand
CTGAGGGAATGAAGTTTGACATCACTATCAAGGTGGAGTCGGTTGACACCGCGAATGATGATCTCAACAAGCACCTTCGCAGCCCCGACTTCTTCTCCGCGAAGGACTTTCCATCAATGACCTTCAAGAGCACCAATGCATTGAAGGTTGACGACACCACCTACGACGTCACCGGCGACCTGACGCTGCACGGTGTGACAAAGTCGGTCGTTGCACGCGTGGAGTATTGCGGGATGGCTGACATGGGGCGCGGGCCCAAGGCGGGATTTGAGGCGCAACTACTGATCAAGCGCAGCGACTTTGGCATCAAGTACGGTGTCGACAAGGGCGCCATCGGTAATGATGTGAAGATCGTTGTCGGTCTTGAGGGTGTTTTGGCCAAGAAGTGATTCACAGCCAGCATTCATGGAACTCGACATCGTCCTTCGTGCGGTATTTGCACCGGCATTCGCTGTATTTGTAGCGGCCTTGTTGTTGCACATGACCTCTCGCAAGGGCGGGTTTGCTGGACGCCGCGCGCTCTTTCCAGACCACGTGGCGTCGTGGCTCACACCACTCCGCTGGATGCCCCTGTTGATTGTTGCGCCCGCCGTAGCGGCACACATTCTACTGCAAGGTGGCTTCGAGTGGCCCTGCACAACCTCGTATGAGTGGCTCGCGGTCGCTCTGGCGATCGGCGCAGGAATCTCAGTAGTCACCAGCGGTGTGTCGAGCGCCAAAGGCCAATTGCTGGCGGCAGTTGTCACCGCTGCATGTGCGATGTTCATTCTCAAACCTCCTGGTCTTGGTGGAGTGGGGTATCAGATCTTTGCTGCAACCATTGCAGTTCTCGCCTCATTAGGCTCAGCGAAACCAGCCACACAATTCAGAGTGGCACCGTTCCTCGCACTATGGATCATTGCGGCGTGCGCAAGCGTCCTCTGTGTACTCAGTGGGTTTGCGAAGCTTGGCATCGTTCTCGGCGCCCTCAGCGGCGGTAGCGCGGCACTGGCAGTGGCCGCCGCAATTGCTCCATCTGTGCGGCTTGGTCGCGGGGGTGCCACCGCATGGGCGTGCGCGCTCGCAGCGTGCATGTTCATCGGTGCCGGCTACGACGAGAGTGGCTTCCCATGGTGGATTTGGGCCATGTTGGCCGCTTCACCGGCACTCATGGGTGTTGGCGCGCACTTTGTGCCCGCATCGCGTTCGCGTACTCAAGCCTGCGTGATGGTGGCTGCGCCGGCCGCACTGGCCGTGTGTGCAGTGGCATGTGCCGCGTTGCTGTCGGGTGTGCTAACTCGGCAACCGGCGCAAAGCAGCAGCGGTGACTCGTACAACAGTGCCACACAACCGTAGGATGCCATTTATGCTCGCGTGGATCCCATTTCTGCAACCCGCCCCTAGTGTTTCGACTTACTGGTGGGCATTGGTGTTTCCGCTGTCGGTGTTTGTCAGCATGGCGTGGCGTGCAGTTCGGCAGAAAGATCTGCATGGCTACTGGCCATCGGTCGCCCGGATGTCCGCTCAGATTGTTGTTGGCATGTTGTCGCTCTTTGTTGGTCTCGCGATCATCATTCGCGTGATCATGCCACTGATCCCGGTTGACTGACACGCCGCGCCTTCAACCACGCGGTTACTTCAAGTATCAACCACCACGGTAGGGCGAGGACTGCGGCGTCAAAGAGCGCTTGCGGCAGCATCACCGCACGCGAGGCATGCGGGTCATCACCCAACACACGCCGGACCGCTTCTTTCGGGCTTTCACCACTGGTATCTCGTTCAGCCGGCGGCGGGAAACCCTCATCGCCTCGATCGGCGCGCCAGGTAGCAGTAATGACCGGCAACGGCCAGCCAATTCCAACGGCTGCTGCGCGTACATGACCACCATCGATTGGTGGTGCAGGCTCTGCCCAGCCGGGAACAACCCCGCTGGGTTCGGAGGCGTTCACGAGCGGACCAACAGTTTCAACGTTGATCCACCGGATACATGCGGACCGCCGTTCGGATCCACTCCACGCCGTTGTTCCACGAAGCAAGAGAACATCAGTGGACTGCTGAATAGCGGACATGGTCATCTGCGCATACGGAACCGTAGCCACCGCGCTCACTGCGCCAAGCAGCAAAGCGAGCAGTAAACGGCGCCGATGCATTCGCCGGCTCATGTCACTTTCTTCACGCCACCACCGGGCTTTTGTCCCTTGGCGATCGGCGCCTTGCGTTGTTTGCCACGCTTGTGAGCTTGATCCTTCGGCTTGTCACCCTTGTGTATGCGCTTCTCTTTGCGCTTCAACGCTGCGGGTGCATTGCGGATCATGGCAGCCAGCGATCGTCCCGGTATCACTGGGGCGTTGGGATCAGTACTTCCGCCAACCGTCAACGGGCGGTCAACACGGCGCACTGGTCGGTCGGTTCGCCCAGCAACACGCGGTCCGCCACTTCGCGCACCGGTCGGCCGAACACTTGCGGCACGCGCGGGAGCTGGTCGCGCACTCGCTCCACCCGCGCCGGTTGGCCGAGCGCTCGCAGCACGAGCACTCGCTGGGCGAGCACTCGGCGTTCGTGGCCCAACAACACGTGGTCCCGCGGTGCGGCTTCCGGCGCTGCGTGGTCCACCAGTGGTCATCTCCACTTCGCGATCTGGGACAGCCCCGTCGCGCATGCGCATGTAGGCGGCATACGCGGGTGGCTTCTTTGGCATCAATTTCACGCGCTGCGTTCGTTCCACGTGGAGCCATCGCTCAACGTCAGCAGGGCAACGCAATGTGAACGCCTCTGCGCTACCACCACCGTGACCAGCTCTGCCAACGCGGTGCACGTATTCCTCAGGCAGCAATG
>JBIKQN010000344.1:0-2815 GCA_044349615.1 Phycisphaerales bacterium | reverse complement strand
ACGGATGGCACATGTGGACACAAGCAATGATCGACGGCAAGTGGATCGATCTTGACGCGGTCCTTCCATCTAGCGGACCGCGCTTCGACGCATCTCACCTACTGACTGGATTGAGCGCAGCGGACGGTGCATCGATTGATACCGATTTGGCACGGATCGTGGACCTCATGGGCGATACGGTGATTGAAGTCCGTTCAATTGATGGGAAGCCGCTTGGTGCTCCCGTGGGAGTTGCGCCATGACTGAGATGAACGATCCATTGCCCGCCTTGCCAACGCGCGACCCTGCAGGGCACAAGGGAACATTTGGAACGGTCTGCGTCATCGGCGGTCACGCTGCTCATCCCATCACCATGCTCGGTAGCGTTGTGTTGGCATCACTTGGCGCGCTACGCGCAGGTGCGGCGCTTTGTATCGCGGCGGCTCCGGAGCCGTTGTTGCCGGCAATCCTTGCAGCGAATCCATCCGCTACGGGGCTTCCGCTTCCCGTTGATGGCGATGACCACCTTGTGCCGCATGCTGTGGCTGCCGCGATTGACGCCCACGCTCGTCGTGCGGATGTCATTGTGATCGGACCTGGACTTGGCACCGGTTTCGCCGAAAGTCAGGTGGTCATTCGAGTGCTCTCGCAAGATGACGGGCGACCAGTGATTGTCGATGCCGATGCGCTCAATTGCCTTGCTGCCACTCCGCGATTTGACCTTGATCTGCGTGCGCCCATCATCATGACTCCGCACCCGGGTGAATTCGCTCGGCTTGCCGAAGCGCTGCAACTGAACGCCGATCCGATTGATTCCAATGCTCGCCCGGCAGCGGCGGAGCGATTGGCCCAGCGCCTTGGCTGCATTGTTGTACTGAAGGGTCATGGAACGGTCGTTTCGGATGGGGCGCGCACATGGATCTGCACGCATGGCAATGACGCGCTTGCCATTGGCGGCAGTGGAGACGTGCTTTCCGGTGTCATAGGAGGTCTGGTGGCGCAGTACGGTGACGCGCTCGGTCTCTATGACTGCGCACGGCTCGCTGTTCAGGTGCACGCCATTGCCGGCGAACGCTGGGCTGCGCGTGCGGGGGGTACTGCAGGAATGTTGGCAGCTGAACTTGCGGCGGAAATTCCCTCGGCGATCGTTGCACTGCGTACACTCGACCGCCCATGACACAGGCAGCAACGCAGCCCTCCGGCTCAGACCAGCCCCGACCCCATGTTTCGATCGACAAGATCCGTCCGCATACCTATGTAGACGGCACATATTCATTGGTGAACCCGCAGTGTGGAACAGCCAAGAATGGCAAGCATTTCTTGAAGGCCATCATTCGCGATGCAAGCGGTGAAGTGGCAATTCGGCAATGGACCTTCGATGAAGCGCAGCTTGGTGAGGTGTCGCGCACTGGATTCGTATGGATCGGCGGGCAAGCTCAGGAATACAACGGTCAGGTGCAGATTGTGGTGGATTCCATTCGCTCGGTTGAAGTGGATATCGAAGACCTAGCGCGTTTGCTTCCCGCATCGCAACATGACATCCCTGCCATGGAAGTGGAGTTGCGCCGCATCATGGGTTCGCTTACCCATCCAGCCATGCGCGCGCTCGCTGACGCATACCTTTCAAACGAGCCATTCATGGCACGCGTGCGCCAGGCACCCGCTGCGGTGAGTGTGCACCATGCGTGGATTGGTGGTCTGCTTGAGCACACGCTGCAACTGCTTCGTATGGCTGAGGGGATGCTGCCTCTCTACCCGCAGCTCAACCGAGACATTGTGCTCGTTGGCCTCTTCTTGCATGACCTAGGAAAGACCTCAGAACTCACGTGGGAGCGCGGATTCAGTTACACCGCCGAAGGCAATCTGCTTGGTCACACCGTCAAGGGTGTCATCATGCTCAGTGCCATGGCTAGCAAGGTTTCGCGCGATGGCAATGTTCGCATTCCTGCCGATGCACTCTTGGTCCTGCAACACATCGTGTTGAGCCACCATGGATCGCTCGAGTTTGGGGCGGCCAAGATTCCATCGACCCCAGAGGCAATCTTTGTTTCCATGTTGGACAACTTGGACGCCAAGACGGCGATTGCGATCCATGCAGTGCAGCGCTCGAAGGCGATCCAGCCCGGTCAGGAATTCACAGACAAGGTGTGGAGCCTTGATACGCGGCTATTCCGGCCAGATCCGTTGGCGGCTTCGTCAGCGGCTTTGCCGTTGGAGTGAATCCGCTAGGCGCGTGAGTGATTCGAGTGGATGCAGCACCGATGCCCACGTTCGGTCCGCACGTAGTTCTGCGGCGCGTGCGCGCACCCGGTCTGCTGCTGATCTCGCTTCAAGCTCTTGGAAATCAGCAGCATGCGCAGAACGTGCGCGCGTCAGTTCTGCATGCATCAATTGCCATGCAGCCCGCCGAGCAGCGCTTCTGCGCGGCTCGTGTGCAATCGCCGCAAGCGCTGCCGATTTACGCGGGCTGAGTGCACTTCCCGTTGCATCGGGGTCAAACCATCGTGTGCGTCGGGCCGCAGCGGTAACGGGTGCCGGCAATTCGTCGGCACTGAATGGCAATCGCAGCGTTGCACTGGCGATGTCAAACGCTGGCAGGCGGGCATCGAGCCACGAATGCGAGAATGCATCAGTGGCGCGCTCATAGATCTTTCCGCCAGTCCCATGGACGAACCGGTCAGAGAGTGCGGCCCGTGCGATGGCACTCGTAAGGAATGCCCGTGGCCATAGCGGTGCGTTGTCGGCGCGGAGCGCGGGTAGTTCGTGAGCGTGCACGCGGCATCGATCTCCAGCCTTACCGCGGGTCCAGAAGGGAAGTTCTGCTCCAAGCGGTCCA
>JBIKQN010000025.1:0-9364 GCA_044349615.1 Phycisphaerales bacterium | reverse complement strand
GCACTTGAATCGCCGATGCCTGGGATCTCACGCAAGCGTGCCGGGTTACTGCGTGCGAGATCTGCAAGATCTTCGCCGGACTCTTCAAGTGTGCGCGACACCTTTCGGTTGGCGTTCACCTTGAAGGCATTGGCACCTGTGAGATCGAGCACATCCGCAATCTCTGCAAAGATGCGGGCTAATTCCATGTTCTTGCTCACCGAGTCCTCCTCAAGCGCGTGCGCGCAATGCCTTGGCCACATGCTCCAGAAGCGCAGCATCTGGAAGTGCATACGGTCTAAATTTCTCAAGAAGCCCCGACTCCTCGTTGGCAAGCAATGCTCGGTGGAAGCCAAGTCGACTGGCGGCTGGACCGTCAATCAGTGTGCTTGAATCGGTGACACCCATCTGGAACAGCACTTTGTTCTCAAGTTCACGCAGGGAATTACGGTCCACGGTTCGCTGCAGGTTTGCCAATGTGTCTGCCCACAGAATGCAGTGAATGCCGACAAGCGGGCCTTCCTTCAAGAGAAGAGCCAGCACCTTGTCTGGTGTTGGGGCGCCATCGCCACTGGATGAGAAGCTGTAGTCATCCTCGGTTCGGCGCAACGAGCGGAAGCGGTGAACGCCGTTGATTAAGAGGAACATCCCTGGACCGTCGGATCCTCCATCAGCGTTGCGGCGCGCCAGTTCCTCACCGAGCGAAATAATGGCATCGCCAACATCGCGGAAGGATGGAATCTGAACGTCATGTGGCAGGGCGGCGCGGACGCCAGCAAGCATGCCATGCAATCGATCATCAGGCGTAGTTCCGTCCAGTACAACGATGCGCGTACCAACCGCGGGTGTCTGCGCGGCGATAGAGATCATGGCCATGGCCATCAGTGCGGCTGCGCTTTCGTCACGCTGCCCAACAACGGCAATGTTGGAACCACTCCGACGAACAAGCGCCGCATGCGTTGGATCTTTGATGCTGACTGCATCGCCAAACCACACCTTTGGGGCAAATGCCTCCCGGCCGGGAGCGCTCGCAGCGAGCGCAGTAAGAAGTGGTCCATTTGCCCAAGGATCTGCTGGTTGGTTGCCTTCAAAGACAATCGGCTTGGGTCGTGGGGCACTCGTGTGTGAGCTATCGGTGGCAGTCACGAGTCTGAGTTGAGCATCGCGTTCTTCATCGCCAATCCAGACCACTTGGAATGGGCTGTTGCCCTCAAGCAGGCCACCGGCATCGTTGTAGATGGCTTCGCCAGGGCGCGTGAGAAGCCGCGCCGCAGTGTTGTCATCAGAGAGGATCAACTGGCTGTCTGTCTCGGTGCATTGCAGAGCAATGCGTACACCCATCTGACCCATGGTGCTTCGAGCAATGCTGTACGCGCCACCCAGTGTCTGGCTGCCAAGAACAACATGCATGCCGAATGCTCGACCCTGCCGGACGAGGCGGTCAAGGAGCAGTGATGCATCTTGCGCCACCTTGTCGTCTTCAATAAAGAGTTCTTGGAATTCGTCAATCACCAGCAGGCAGCGCGGCATCCGCTCTGGGCGTTTGAGGGCGCGCCAGTCGGTGAGATTTTGCACATTTGCAGACCGATACAGTTCGCCCCGGCGCCGCAATTCATCATCAAGACCCTGGAGGACGCTCAATCCGAATTCACGGTCGCTTTCCACGGCAACTGCGCGCGCGTGCGGCAGGGCGCTCGCGGCATACGCCTTGAACTCAACGCCTTTCTTAAAGTCAACCAGCCAGAACTCAACCTCATCAGGCGAGTACCACAGTGCGGTGTTGACAATCAGTGCGTTGAGAAGCGAACTCTTACCGGAGCCCGTCTTGCCAGCGACCAACGCGTGCTGGCTAGTGCCTTCTCCAAGAGTGAGGTACTGGAGTCGATTGGCACCGCTTCGTCCAAGTGGCACTCGAAAGTTCTTTGCAGTGGAAAGGGTCCAACGTTCTTCTGGCTTGGGCGTTACCGATGAGAATGGAACCTCAACGCGGTTGGAATCCTTGGCAGCACGACCAACTGCGCGCGTCAGCCGAAGCAGCATGGCATCATCGGGCGGCGCGTCTGGTGTAAACGGCAATTCCGCCAAGTGTCCTTCATCAAGCGACCAGCGCTCTGGGATGGCGCCTTCGGCAGGAAGCCATCGAACCGTGATGGCACCTCGTCGTAGATCATCAATATCTAGCCCTGCCGGCAGCGAAGCACGAAGATCGCGGAGCATCAAGACATGCACGCCGCAACGCGCTCCACTTTGCAGAATGCTTGCAAACCGTTTGGCGGATTGATCAGAGACATTCACCGGGAAGTCCGCCATCACCAAGAATCGATAGGGCTCAGCGATCTCGCCAGCTTGTTCGTTGTAGGCCTCAATCGATGGGTACTCATTGCGCAAGTACTTCTGGATCACCGTCTCCATGTGTTCAGTGAGGTCAGCAAGTCGCTGCTCAATGTGGCGCACATCAGTCCAGATTCGATCGGTAACTAAGAGCTCCATCTCATCTGCCAAATGCATGAAGCCAGCAAAGCTCTGGCCCAGTCCCACTGGATCCATAAAGACAAAGCGTGCCTTGCCAGCAGGAATAGAAACGAGGAGTCGGGCAACTGCGTTCTGCAGGATCCGCAAACCGTCCGCACGGCGCTCGGGCGGGGCATCAATGAGAAGCGACATCCGCTCTGGCGCGCCAAGGAAGGCTGGAATGCGCCATGTTGATTCGCTATCAACGCCACGCCATGCAAGTTCAGGCGCTGCAGGAAGCGCGCCCGGAACATCTGCAAGTCGAAGAGCAACCTCACCAACACGAATCACTTGTAGCGGTTGTAACGGAGGCTGCCAAGAATCCCAACGGGACTCGTCCCATGGTTGTGTGCATTCGCGATCAGATTGTTGCAACTGATGGAAGCCGCTTGTGATGGTTTCCTGCGCAGATGTCCACGCAGCATGAGCGGCGGCGGTTTCTGCAAACTCAAGTTCCGCGGATTCGCGTGTCACCGACTCCCAGCGGTGCTGTTCCTCGGCAAGCGCCACGGTTCGTCGCTCGTTGGCTTCTGCAAGCAAGCGGTCACGCAGACGTTCAGTTTCTTCGATGGCGATTGCCCGCTGCTTCAGTGCCTTGGCGTGGTAGTGGGGCACCTTCTGATCAATATGTGCAAGCACTTCCTTCAGTTTGCGTTCCACCTCAACAACCATCGGATTGTGCATGGCATCTGCCGTGGCCAAGTCGGCATCACGAGCGCGCTTGGCAACATCTTCGCGTTCGCGTCTGTACCGTTCGGCTCCGTCGATAGCAGCCTGTAAGGCAGCGCGGGCAGTGGCCGCAGTTCCTAGGAACGGCAAGTAGCGCGCCTTGACTTCGTGACGCGCCATGCCATAGAGGATGGCAATTGCCATTATGAAAACAAACAGTGCAACGCCAGCGCCAGCAGCGGCAGCGAGTGCTGTTGTAAGCCCCAGTTGTGTCTTTAAGAGCAACCCACCAATACATCCTCCGCCAAGCATCATGCCAAGCGGAATGACCAAAATTGGACCACGGAACAAACCTGATATCCGGCACGCGCGCAACTGTGCAAGCGATTCAGCAAGAGCATTCATGCACACTTCAATGTTGCCAGGGCCACCAATAGGAATGGTTGGCTCTGAAAGCGTTCGCTGTCGGTAGCCTCGCACTGTCACATGTGCAGCGTCTGTAATTTCGTCTAGACGTGACTTCCATATGTCAAGCTCTGCCATCCGTGCACCATGCGACTTACGGATCTCTGGTATGGCAGCTTCAAACACGCTTTCCGCCATCCAGACGCGTTCGTCGTAAGCGCCGCGCGTTTCGTCTTCTTTGTCTTCTGCTTGCCGAACCGCTTGTGCGCGCAGGATCTTCTCATCAGACCTGACCTTTGCAACAGCAACTTCCGCGGCGGCTTCAATCTGATTTATGCGGTGAGTAAAGTCAGAAGCAACGGAATTGAGCTGATCAGCAAACGAGGCTTCAAGAGACTCAAGCGCCGATCGATGCATGCGCTCGTTGAGTGACTTTCCGCGTGCGCCGCGCGCGATCGCCGCGCGTTCCGCCTCTGCTCGATCTGTACTCGCTGACCACACCAGATCGACCAAGGCTCGTTCTTGGTCAAGTGGAGTGGATGGGTGTTCAGGCTTCGGAGACATCACGCGATAATCATATGCAGTCGCAGTCGCAGGCGGTGGTGATCAGCTCGGATCATCGCCGCATTCGCGTCGCACCCGCTCTAGCACTTCATTCATTGAATCCATAGCGTTTAGTACGGATCGCAGCGTTGTTTCGAGTGGCTCGATCTGCTTGCGCCATAGTGCTTGGGAGACGGGATCGTCCCAGGAGTCTTGTGAACGTTGCCACGCCACCAACAATTGTCGATGGGCGTCCTTGAGTTTGGCTCGTGAGCCTGAAATACTCATGGATTGTCCTTGGGGGGAATGGCAGTGCTTGGAGTCGATGCGTCGCGGGTTGCTTGGTCGGCAACGCCTGCGTCCTGCTCCACGATGTCCGGCTCCGTGTCTTCGCCACCGCGTCGCATGTTGCTCGACGTGCCAAGAATCTCAAGTAAACGGTCCGATTCGTCGCCACCTCGCAGGTACGCCTCAAGATGCTCGGTCATCCGTTTGAGCATGGCATTTACGCGCGGGACGTCGCGATCGAGCACCGTGTGCATGCCGCTCAGTGCGCCTTTGAAGATCACTGATTGTCGGGGCAATTCTGTGGACCAGCGTTTGGTATTCCGAAGTTTATTCTCGGCGTGCTCCAAGCGCTTCAAGGCTCGGTCGAGTGCCTTCTTCTCATCCACGACGCTTGGTCGCGCATCAGCCGTGGCTTTGATTTCTTGCTTTCGAAAGAGGGCGCTCTTGCACATGACTACTTCGTCCTGTGCCTTGCGAATCCGCTTGCGCCAGAAGTCAGGCTGATCGGATTCCACCCATGCAAGCGTTCGTTCAATTTCGCCTTCTGCCTCTTCAAGTGCCAATCCAAAGGTTTCTGCGGCAACAAGCAGCGAGGCGCGGAAGCGCTCGATGGTGTCCACATCAGCAACCTTGATTTGTTCACTCATAAATAGGTCGGTTCGCGGCGCTGCTCATCAGCGCTGGTTGAGATACGCCTCAGCGGCATCGGCCTTGCGGAGAAGGTACGGAACGTGTTGTTCGGCAGCCTTGGTGAACTTCTGGAGGACGCGAACAGTGGAATCGAACTCCTCCGAGAACTTTGCCTGTTCCTGATCGCGCCACGTTTGGGAAAGCGTGGCCATGCGCGCATTGAGTGCGCCAGTCTGCTGCTGCAGATCCATGGCAAACTTCTTCAAATCTTGCGCAAAGCGCCTTAGTTCTGCTGGATCAACGACTGCCTTTGCCATAGCCAGTTCCTTTCGGTGTTACTCAGTGATTGAGATTCGCGGCAGGAGGTACGGAGGTTGCCCCTGATGGTGATGACGGGACAACTTCCACCTGCGCGGCAGGGGTTTCTTGGGGATACGGCAGGAAGGCTGCAATCAGACCATCGCCGATACCCATGATGGCCCACCCGGCAATGAGACCAGCACACACGGCTTCCTTGGAGTCCACCCAGAGTCGCCATCCGAATTCGCCTACGCGTTTCACATATCGGTGTTCCATGCCGGCAAAGAACGCCGCACCAAGCCACATCATGATGGTGGATTCTGGTGGTAGCACTACGCCAAGGCCGATTGCCACGGCTGAAATCGGGAACTTGCCCCGTGAAATCAGGCGTGCCGATTCCAAGATGATGGCGATGGTGGCGCCAGCCGCCATCGCCCATGCCGCGCTGACAGGGAGTACGCCCCAGAGTTTCTGGATGCCATCAACGGTCTGTACGAGTGAGGCGCCCGCGGGGGAGCTACCCATACCCTCAATGACCTTTGAGATTGCTGCCCATTGCAATGCACCGGGAACCGCCCATGTTTCAGAGACATGCTGCTCGATTGGAACATCCGCCGTGCGGTTCCAGAGAAAGAGGACATAGAAGAGCGGGGTGGATGCCATGGCGCCAGCAACAATTCCAATGCAGTGCCCCCACGCCTGTTGCCTCGGCTTGGCACCAAGCATGTAACCCGGCTTGATGTCCATCAGGAGATTGGATGCATTCGATGCCACTTCCGTGGTCACTCCCGCCGTCATCAGGTTGGTGCCGGGATTTGTAGGCTGGATTGCGCCAAAGGTGAACTGCGTGATTTTTGAGAGTGAGCCCGTAGGCGTCGTAGAGGTAAGCGCCGTGGCGTTTGCTGCAATGAGTGTGAGCAGCAGGATCATCGGTATCGAGAGTGCGCCGATCCAGATACTGACACCGAACCATTCGTGGTTCAGCCAGATAATCATTGCGCTGAATATGGGAACGCCCACGAAGCTCACCCAGAGCGGCAGTTCAATATGTCGAACGCAATCGTCATTTACTTCGCGGCGCTTAAACATGCCGCTGAATGCGGAGAGCAACACCTTGGGCTTCGCAAAGAGGCCAAGCATGGAAGCGGTGAGCATCATGGAGACGCCCCACCACAGGCACCACGTATTCGTGAGGTGTGCTCGCCCAAAGACGGCATCGGCCATCTGATAGGTGCCATCGGATTGCACGATCTTGCTGAAGTTCTTGGGCAGGATCTCGCCATTCATGATCATCAGTGGCGCAAGCACCAGGTAATTGGTGACCATGCCGATCACTAAACTGTTGGCCACCCGCATGCCCATCAGTCCACCGGCGCCCACCATGGACAGGTCAAACATGACCATCATTCCAAGTTTGTCCAGCTGGATTCCCGAGATGTTTGGTACCCAACTAGCCACTTTGTCTGCAGCATCGTTGGCGGGTTTATAGAGCCACTCGTCTAGGCGCTCCGGGAATTTCTTCAGCGTGTCGGTAGCCTTGGACGTTCCAAGAATGGAAATCTGTAGGACAGCCATGTAGCCAGTGGCCACCACAAGTTGAAGCCCCGCGCCGATGCCGGCGGCCCAAGCCAAGGCCTTCGCCTTGAAGAGGCCCGTGTCCACTCCTGCGCCATCGGTCTTCACATTGGACTCGATGGGTATACCAGCCGCGTCCAAATTCTTGGTTCCACCGGCTGGGGCGTGGGGATACAGCGAATCAAGAACCACCGCACAGGCGCGGCCTTCAGGAAACGGTTGCTGCTCATCATTGATAAAGCGACGCTTCATTGGGAATGCAACAAGCACGCCCAAGATGCTGGCCACCACATTCCAGATGAGCATCTGGTGCCACGCCATCACTGTATTGGTGACAAACATGTATGCCATCAGTGCACTGATCAGCGGACCAGTCATGTATCCAGCAGCCGTCGCAATCGATTGAACGGCGTTGTTTTCCAAGATGGACATGTCCTTCGACAACTGCAACCGTGCCATGGCGCGGAAGATCACGAAGGAGAGGATCACGCTCGTCACGCCCACGCCGAGTGACCATCCGGTCTTTGCGCCGATATAGAGGTTGGTTGCACTCAGGATGCCACCAAGCATGAATCCCGTGACGGCTGCGCGAAATGTCAGCTGGGGCATGTTGCCGCGGAAGACAGTGTCAAGCCACCAGCGATCCTTCTGTGATCGGGTCCAAGTGCGGGTCTGTTCGTCGGTGAGATGTGGGAGTGCCATGGGTGTGTTGTGTGCGGGACTGACCGCGTGTGCGGAGCGTAGCGCGATGCGCCGCGGGTACTCTGTGGCTATGACTCAATTGTCTGGCGGTAATCGGATGCAGGGTGGCGGCCCATTTGGACAGGCATCCGAGGGTTCATTCGTCTGGCCTGTCATCCTTACGGCACTGGCGGCATGGCGTGGTCGCATGGGACTCCTCACGGCGGCAGTCCTGGTACTGGCAGTTGCGAACGCGCCAATGCAATGGGCGCAATGGGACGCCTCAAGCCGGATGGAGGCGGCTACGGCTCGTTCCGAGGCGCGTGGTGACCGGATGCCTGACCCGGAGGATGCTCTCAAGGACTTGGAAACCATCGGTCCAGCCTGCTGCAGCCTCTGCGGAGCCACGCTGCTTGGATTCTTTGTGGTGCTACCACTGACCGCGGGAGGCACCGTGCTTGGCGCACGTGCTGTCCGGGGGAATGCACGACTGAGTGACATCACCTGTGGATTCCGGCGCTATCTGCCCACGCTGGGGGCAGCGCTTGTCACCCTCTTGATTGGCGGCGGCGCAGCCATGGCGGTGGGATTGGTGAACTCCATGGCCTTGATTGGGTCAGCATCCCGGGCTATTTCAGGCGTGGTGACCCCAACCGTGTTGTTTGTCTTCGGTGCACTCATCATGTCCATCACGGTGTGGCTCACCGCGCGGCTGTGGTTTGCGATTGTGCGCGTTGCAGATCCAGAGCGTCCGCGAATTGGAGGCATGGCTTCGGTCACCCTCAGTTGGCAATGGACGGAGGGCAATGTGCAGATGGGAATGGTGGGGATTGTCTTGGTAGCCATCGGTATCGCCATAGGCGCACTGATTCCGGGTGGTCTTGCCTGGTCGTCAGCTATGGCGGCAACAGGCACGGCACGGATGGCTGGCATGACGATCGCCGTGCCGCTGATGATGATCGGTGGCTGGTTTGCTGGGACATTCGCGCTGGTCTTGTTCGGCGCTGCATATGAGCGTGTGGCCATAGCACGGGAGCCGATTGCGCCGCCCGTTTATGATTCGAACGCGCTGAGCAGTGGAGGAATGGACGCATGACTGGACAATTTGGAGATCTAGAGCAAGCCGATTACCCAATGGATCGCCGTTCAGTACGCGGGCGGCGCATTCGTCTCGTGGTGGGCTGGATGCTGATTTCGTTCTGGGAGGCCGTGCCCATGTACTTAGCGTTCATGAAACACTCCAACAACCCAACGCGTGAAGTGGCCGTGGCGCTTGCGTTGGCAGTCTGCTGGATTCCGGTCATCGGCACCGCTGCCGCCGTGATGTGTGCGGTGTGGGCATGGGATATTCCTTGGTGGATGGCGGTAGCGATGTACCTGACACCCAAGGTGATCTTTGTGCTTATTGCGCGCGGCGTTGAGCGCCGGGATATCGCCGCTAAGAAGTGATGGGCTGCTCACGCTACAACGTCACTGATCAAGATTCTGACCGACTAGCAAAATGACCAACGCGCGCCCGGTGAGGAGCGCGCGTCGGGATATGACTGTTGTCATCAAACCAACTGGCAGGGTTCAGGGTCAGCTATCTGAACCCTCTTCCTGATCAAGGAAGCTCTGCAGGCGCTGCCGGCGAACCGGGTGCTGCAGCTTGCGGATTGCCTTGTTCTCCACCTGGCGGACGCGCTCACGGGTGACCTTGAAGATACGACCGACTTCTTCGAGGGTGTACGTATAACCGTCACCAATGCCGTAGCGAAGCTTCAGAATTTCACGCTCGCGGTAG
>JBIKQN010000342.1:0-2820 GCA_044349615.1 Phycisphaerales bacterium | reverse complement strand
AGAAAGCGTGGTTGTTTCTGATGACGAAGACGGTGATGACGATGTTTCAGACGGAGGCGGACGCCGTCGCCGTCGTCGTCGCAAGCCTGCACCCGCCGACGCTACCGCCATGGCACTCGCTGGTGGATTTGATGATCTGCCAACTCCAACTGCCAATGAGCCAAGTGTTTCGGAATTGATCCGACGCTCAGATGCGGAGCGAGAGACACGTCGCCGCGAGGACGATGTTCGCAAGCGCGAAGAAGATGCACGTCGACGCGAAGAAGACGCGCGCAAGCGTGAAGAAGATGCACGACTACGTCATGAAGCTGCACGTGAGCGCCAAGAGGCCGCTCGCGAGCGCCAAGAGGCTGCTGCCGCGCGAGCGGTTGAGCGTGCAGCAGCTCGCGAAGCACGCGATGCCGAACGAGCATCGCGCATCGAAGCTGGACTTGATGTCGCTGACCTGGACGAGGCAGATGCTGCGGACGCCGCTGAAGAAGCCGCACTGGCACTTGAGCGTGAACAGTCAGGCGGCAATCGCGGTCAAGGCAATCGAGGCGAAGGTGACGGCGAAGGCGGACGCAACAAGCGTCGGCGTCGACGTCGCGGTCGTGGGCGCGGCGGTGATCGTGATGATGATGCACCAGCGAATGGAAATGGTGGCGGCAATCGTCAAGGCGGACGCAATGCTCCGCGAAACGATGCTGCGAATGCTCCATCCGTGGCGCGCGCTGAAGGCGATGCTGGCGAAGAAGGTGCCGAAGGCGGAGAAGGTGCCGAAGGAACTGAACGCGGCGAAGGCAGCGAAGGTGGCGAGGGCGGAGAAGGCGGACCGCGCAAGCGCCGTCGTCGTCGTCGTCGTGGCGGTCGCGGGCGCGGCGGCGATCGGGCGGAAGGCGCCGAGGGCGCAGCACCGGGCGAAGGCGGCTCGGCAGCAACCGGCGATAGCCCTGAACCAAGTGCAACACCTGCATCAGGCGGAGGACGCACACCGCGTGAGCCACGCGAACCGCGTGAACCGCGTGAACCACGTGGCGGTCGAGGCCCGCGCGAACCGCGCGAACCACGTGAACCGCGAGGCGACCGCGAACCGCGCGCCGAGCGCACCCCACGTAACGATGCGCCCGTTGCACCAGCACAGCCATCGGCTCCGGGTGCAGCAAACCCCGCTTCAGACACCCCACTGGGCGCCGCAAAGAAGACCATTCGTAGCGTCACTGGTTGGATGCGCCGACTAAAAACCACTCCTGGCAGTGGCAGTCGCGACGAACGTTGACAACGAACTGACGCAGGAAACGCATGGCTACTACGCGACGCCTCATCATCCTTGGCTCAACCGGCTCAATCGGCACCGCCACGCTTGAGGTGGTGGCGCATCTAGCGCAACAGGATGATGGCTCGGGTTACACCGTCGTTGGTCTTGCTGCAGGAACGAATGCAACCCTCTTAGCACAGCAAGCGGAGCAGTTTGGCGTGAAGGATGTAGCGATAGCGGACCCGAATTCCGCACATGCGCTTCCATCATCACTCCGCATCCTGACAGGACCCGATGCGGCCACCGAACTGATTGACCGCATTGCACAGCCAGGCGACATGGTCATGGCAGCCATGGTTGGCGTTGCGGGGCTTGCACCCGTACTTGCCGCCATCGAACGTGGATGCCACATTGCGCTTGCCAACAAGGAAACCCTCGTTGCCGCGGGATCGGTGGTGCAGGAAGCGGTCGCTCGCAAAGGCGTAAAGCTGCTACCAGTGGACAGCGAGCACAGTGCAGTCTTCCAGTGCTTACGAGCAGGAACACTGCGCGAAGTCGATCGGCTAGTGCTCACAGCCAGCGGCGGACCATTCCGCACTTGGAGCCTCGAACGAACCGACAACGCCACACTCGCCGAAGCACTGCGTCACCCCACATGGCAGATGGGTCGCAAGGTCACCATCGACAGCGCCAGTTTGATGAACAAGGGTCTTGAGGTGATTGAAGCGCACTGGCTCTTCGATCTCCCAAGCACGCGGATTGATGCCATCGTGCACCCACAAAGCATCGTTCACTCCTTTGTTGAATTTCGCGACGGCAGCACCATTGCGCAGTTAAGTCCACCCAGCATGAAGCACCCCATCCAGTACGCCCTCACTTGGCCGGATCGGCTACCTGGATGCTGCCCGACAATTGCATGGGACGCTATTCGCTCCTTGGAGTTTGAGCCCGTTGATCACGCGCGCTTCCCGGCCATCAATCTCGCCAAGCGAGTGATTGATGTCGGCGGAAGTTCCGGAGCCATTTTCAACGCTGCCAATGAAGTGGCCGTCGAGGCGTTCATCGCTGGTTCGTTGCGCTTTGGCGACATCGCAGCCGTGGTGACCGAGTCACTCGACCGAATGAATTCCCACCCAGTGCACACGCTTGCCGAGGTACTCACGGCTGACCGGGATGCACGGGAATGTGCGCGCTTATGCGTTGCCGAGCGGGCCTCTCGCAGCGCTACCGCGGTGCGCTGAGTTCGCCTACGCTTCGTGACGCGCATTCGCGCCGCACGCAATTATGGAAATTCTTACAAACGGCTGGAACGTCCTCGTCATCCTTCTGGGATTCGGTGTTCTCATCTTCATCCACGAACTCGGCCACTTCATGGCCGCACGGTGGGCTGGTATCCGCTGCGAGAGTTTCGCTGTCGGCATGGGGCCAGTCCTAGGAGCATGGCGCTCCGGCATTGGCTGGCGAGCTGGATCCACCGACCCAGCCACCATTGCCCGCTTCGGCAAGACCGCCATCGAAATGACCGACGAGGAGTTGGCACGCAACGGCCTTGGAGAAACCGAGTGGTCACTCCGTGCGCTGCC
>JBIKQN010000343.1:0-2820 GCA_044349615.1 Phycisphaerales bacterium | reverse complement strand
TTACTGGGTGCTTGGGGCCCGGGCACTGGAGCAGCTGACATCGACCGCAGCGGCGATGTGAACGGCGCGGACCTCGGACTGTTGCTGAGCGCCTGGAGCGTCTGACACCGTCCGCTACATTTCCCGGATGCGCCCAGAAGACCTTGCAGCAGTCAATGCCCGCGTCCGCGCGGTTGCTGATCGCATCCAGCCCCTCCTTGCGCCACACGAGGGGCTAGCAAAGCGCAACGCCCACGCGCACGTATGGCTTGGCCTGAAAGTCATCTTTGGCGACGACTGGCGCGAACGCACCACACCGGAGAGCGCGCAAGCATTCCTCCAGTGGATGGACGCGAATCCAAACGCAGACTATGAGCAGTACGCCGGCCCGCGTGAGGAGCTCACGGCGGAGGGGCGTGGGGAGTTGTTTTGAGCCGGCCATCGGACATTCGGCTCTCAAGTCGCGCAAGCTGCCGCGCAGCCTCTGCGGTGCCAGCGGTGCTGTATCGGGCGTGGTTGAGCATCTTGCGGTACTGACTAGCGGACAGCGAATCGCGAATTGGCGTCAGCGACGCGGCATCGGCGCCGCGCGCCGCTGCAATGCGTAGCGCTTGCAGAGCGCTTGTGACGGCGGGTTCTGCATGTGGCAATCGCCTCGCGGAGACATGCCTCATTCGGAATGACTGATTGCCGACCTTTACAGTCTTGCTTCGGCCGCTTGTGAAGTACACGGGCGTTGCGACTACCTGGGTGGAAACATGCAACTCGCTCGCCACATCGGTATCCGACCGCATCACCATCGCCCCCGACTGTCGTGCAATCGCCGCGACGATTGCCTCAGGGCTCGCCGGCACGTTGAGTGAAAGCACAAGATTCATCCGCGGCACGTGGTAGAGACCGCGCCCAATCCGTTTGATTGTTCCGCGGCGTACGAGCCGCGTCATTACTTGGTCGACAGCATCTCGAGTACCGAGGTCAAGGAAGTCCTTGGGCGTGATCACGGCACCTGGGCCACCGAGGTCTCTTTCAATCCGGTCGAGGATTTGCGGGGCGAGGGTAGACATGTGTCAGAAGTAATTATACAAGTTTCTGACATATATGTCAACCAAATAGCTGGGGCGGCCTTGGCTGATAATTATTTGCAAGTCACCCCGCCCGCGATGGATCATGCTCCGCGCGATGTCCACGGTTTGCTCGATACCACTCGATGGTTCGCTTCATCCCGTCTTCGAACCCCACCTGCGCACGCCAGCCGAGCAGCTTGGCGGCGCGTTCGGTGTCGAGGCAGCGGCGTGGCTGACCATCGGGCTTGCTGGAATCCCAGCGAATTTCGCCAGTGAATCCGCTCAGGCGGGCTACAAGAGTCACCAGATCGCGGATGGTGATTTCCATACCAGTGCCAAGGTTGATCGGCACCGGGTCGTCCATGGTTTCGGCGGCGCGCACCAAGCCCTCGGCGGCGTCTTCCACATAGAGGAACTCACGGCTGGCGCTGCCGGTGCCCCAGCAGGTCATGTGATCGGCGCCGGACTCCTGGGCTTCCACGCACTTGCGGATCAGCGCGGGAATCACATGTGAAGTGGAGAGGTCAAAGTTGTCCCACGGCCCATAGAGGTTCACGGGCAGCAGGTACGAAGATGCCAGGCCATATTGACGGCGATAGCCATCAAGCATGACCATGGCGGCCTTCTTAGCAACACCGTACGGCGCGTTGGTTTCCTCGGGGTAACCGTTCCAGAGATTGTCCTCATGAAACGGAACCGGCGTGAACTTGGGATACGCGCAGATGGTGCCAGCCTGCACAAACTTCTTGATGCCAGCAATTCGACCGCGTTCAATAAGGTGAAGCGCCATGGCCATGTTGGCAAAGAAGTAACGCCCGGGGTTTGCCTGATTGGCGCCGATGCCGCCGACTTCCGCGGCCAGGTGAATCACTACGTCGGGCCGCGCGTCGCGGTACACGCGCTCCACATCGGCCTCGTGGGTCAAGTCATAGTCGCGGCGCCGAGGAATAAAGATGTCCGTCACCCCACGCGCGCGCAGGCGCTCCACAACGGCACGACCAAGAAAGCCGGCCCCGCCGGTGAGGAGAATGCGGGAGGTGGGGAGGTTTATTGGCATAGATGTTGGTCATTATCGGCGATCGCACAATGTTGCTTCACACGATCCGGATATCGAATAAAAGTCGCATATTCCGTGCCAAGTCGGGGGGGTATAACAACCGATGAACCAATTCGCCGGCTGCGCAGCTGGCCATATCACCATCGAGCATGATGTTGGAATTTCGCCATGAAGAAGGCACTGATCACCGGAATCACCGGCCAAGACGGCAGTTACCTCACCGAGCTGCTTCTCGCGAAGGGCTATGAAGTTCATGGCATCGTCCGGCGCAGTTCCAGCTTCAACACCGCGCGCCTTGACCACATCTATCAGGATCCGCACCTTCCAGGCAGCCGCCTGAAGCTCCACTATGGCGACTTGAACGATGGCAACAACCTATCGAACATCATTCGCATGGTCGAGCCAACCGAGGTCTACAACCTCGCCGCGCAAAGCCATGTCCGCGTGAGTTTCGACATGCCGATTTACACCGCCGACACTGACGGCGTTGGCGCACTGAAGTTGCTCGAAGCGGTCCGTGTGTATGAAGTGCAGAGCGGCAAGCGCGTGCGCTACTACCAGGCCTCAAGCAGCGAAATGTACGGCAAGGTGCAGGAAGTTCCGCAACGCGAAACCACGCCGTTCTATCCACGCTCGCCGTACGGATGCGCCAAAGTCTTCGCCCACTGGATCACCGTCAACTTCCGCGAAAGTTATGGAATGCACGCTTCCTGCGGCATC
>JBIKQN010000341.1:0-2831 GCA_044349615.1 Phycisphaerales bacterium | reverse complement strand
CTGCGGTATGGCAATGGCGATGCCGCGCTCAGCAAGGATGCGCTTGCTCCGGCCAACAAGGTCATGCCGCGCGGGCTGCAAATCTCCAGGACGTGCAACATAAATCGACACGTCGATATCTGCCGAGCCGGCACTGAAACCAACCAGCAACACCTCCGGTCCTGGATTGGCAATCACGCCCGCAGAGCCGGCCGCTGCCTCGCGCAGACCAGTGACGGCAGAGTCAAGATCCGCATCCGCCTCGACGGAGATTCGCACCGTGACGCGCACGCTTGATTCCTGCAGCGTCCAGTTCACAATCTTTCCCGTGATGAGTTGCTTATTGGGGATGATGACGTCCTTGTTGTCAAAGTCCAAGAGCGTGGTAGCACGTGCTGCAATACGTGTGACCCGACCTGAAATCCCATCGATCGTGACCAGATCACCGATCCGCACTGGTCGTTCGGCAAGCAGAATCAAACCGGAGACAAAGTTTGCAAAGATCTCTTGCAATCCAAAGCCCAGTCCAACCGTCACCGCTGCGGCAAGCCATTGCACATCGTTCCAACGAATACGCAGGCATGCCAGCGCCACGATGATTCCGGTGACAACAATGAGATATCTGCCAAGCGCAACCAATGCATAACGCGCGCTGCGATCAATGGGAAAGCGCCGAAGAATCACGATATTGATAATTCCAGGTAGGTCGCGCACCAACGACATCGTCACCACAATCGTCGCTAGGAAGAACACGGCATCCCGAACAGTCACGGGCACGCGCACGCTTCCATCGCCCGCCGACACTGTCCAGACGACCATGTTGTTCACGATGCCCATGGCAGGAATCAGGTCATGCCACGCCCATGCAAATCCGCCCACGGTGACGATGGCCAAGAGAAGTCTGCCAAAGCTGCGCAACTGATCTTCAAAGCGTGCCTCTTCGCGCGCTTCCAACTGCCCGGAAAGATCAAACTGGTCAAGTGCAGCGCTTCCAATTCGCTCCAAGGCAGAGATGCCAACCGCTAGGAGCAACATCACCCAGTAACTGCGGGCAATGTTGTCGATGACCGTGGTGGCAGTAATCACGTAACCAGCCACAGCGCCCAAGGCAAGTGCTGCTGGAAGCATGACAATCACCGGGTACCACACCGGGCGAAGCATTGAAATCCACCCCGTCGAATGACGATCAATCACGCCCGTAAACACACCATGTGACGGTCGGAAGATGTGAGCAGACACTGCAGTCAGTACCGAGAGCCCGGCAATCACTGCCAAGCGAGCAATCTCCTCACTGCCGACGATGCCATCCATACTCAGGCATGCGTGGGCAACAAAGACCGCAGGCAGGAATCCGCTTGCCAGCACCAGCATCGCATGGCGTATCAAAGCGACGGTCTTGGTCGTCCATCCAAGTTGACGCTCCAATGTTCCGCCGTGGGAAGACAGAGCAGACGCAAAGGAGATGAGGAATGCAAGCCCAGCCACCGCGTGCATCGCATATCCGAATGGCGCGGCAGTTGAGGCAGCTGGCGTTGATTCAATCAATGTGCCAGCAAGTTCGAGTGCAAGCGGGATCGGCGCGGCTCTCACTGCCGACTCAAGAACCTTTCGACCGATGATTGCCAGCCCTGCCTCGGTTGCACTGCCGCGAATAGATGTGGTTGAAAGAAACTGAAAGACCCTTCCACGGATCAACGTCACCACCAGTACAAGCAATGCGCTGCCAATCCAACGGAATGGGCGATACCGAAAGCTATCCACCAATTCGTCACCAATGGCCGTCCAGAATGGACGCGTGGCATACCGACTGATGTGCTTTGCAGCCGCAGTCAGGTCATGGGCCCCGATCACGGGCATGTCCGGCAGCCACAACAAATGCGTATCGATGAAATTGCGATATTGCTCAAGCGATTGCGTATATTCGATTCGGGCTGCCACTTCCTCTGCAAGCAGTGTTGATGATGCAGTCAGTGCCGACACCAATGGTCGCAGGTACTGATCAGCACGCGCCCTGAGAAGCGGAGTTAACTCCGCTGCAGTGGCTCGCCCAGTCGGCTCATCCGCAATCAATGCATCAATGACCTCAGTGGGTCGTTCAAAGCGGCCAAGCTCCTCGATCGCATCAAGCCGCGCGATCTCCGCCGACGAGGCCGCTGACCGCGTCACTTCCAAATCACGCCGCTCAGTGGCAAGCGATGGGAGCGAATCACGATGACGTAGAAGAACCTCAGTGATCGGACCGGATCCGCTGCCCGCAAGAAGTACCCGACGCTCGTCTGACATCTTGATTGCTTCAAGATCCTTGATGGCAACTTTCAGGCTGTCAAGAACCTGCGCAGCACGATCCTGAGCAGCGCGTACACGAATGGTTTCCTCGGCAGATTCCGCATTCAAACGGGTGATGGCTGCTACGCGCGGATCAGCCGTCACGGCGGGTTCGGATGAAGACTGGCCGTTTGACGGCGATGCCCCTGCTTGCAGGCCTTGCCCAAATGGGCTTACCGACTTGAGTGCCACACTTTCAGTTGCACCTGTACGCGCGACGATTGACATCGCTAGCAGTACTGATGTAAGTCCCTTGAACGCGTATTTCATGGCGCAATCATATCCCCCGCGCCATCCAGTCCGTGAAGGTGGCGAAGCGTCCCCGCGAGCGAAGCCACTCTACAAACTGCGCAAATCGATCGCACATGCGTTCACCATCAATCCGGCGCATATGGAGCGGAAGCCCTGCATGGCGTAGATCAATGAACTCCCACGGATGCCAGAACAGATTCAACAGGCCATCTGCTGCAAGACAGCGCTCGCACGCATCATGAACGATGGGCATTGGCAGGTTCTTCCAGGCCAAC
>JBIKQN010000340.1:0-2843 GCA_044349615.1 Phycisphaerales bacterium | reverse complement strand
TTTGAAGCAGCAATGAAACTCGAGGGCGTCGATCCTGCCATCATGGAGTCAATCCAATCGCTTGGCACTCAGTATGCCAGCGAGGTGAGCCCACTCAACGACCGTATCGCCCAGGCGATCCGCAAGGAAGAGCCGGTGACGCAGACGGAAGAAATGGTGCGGATAGTTGGGTTCATGTCTGGGGATGTTCCGATGTCACAGATGTTCCGTCGGGGCGGCTCGGACAATGGTCAGAGTGAATCTGCAGAACTCTTCGAGAAGCGGATTGAAGCCAACGACACCTACATGGAGCGACTTGAGAAGTTGCTCACCCCCGAGCAATTCGAATCGCTGCCCAAGGGTCGCGACAACAACGCTCGCGGTGGAATGGCAGGCATGTTCGGCGGGAATGGTCCGATCAAGTTGGCTGACATGCCTCAACAGGCCCAAGACCGTATGAAGCAGTTTGATAAGAACAACGACGGCACGATTGATGAACAGGAGCGCACCGCAATGATGGAAGCGTTCCGTGGCGGTCAGGGTGGTGGTGGTCAGGGTGGCGGTGGCGGCGGTGGTGGTGGCCGCGGTAACCGTGGCGCGCCTGCTGGGCAGTCTCCGAACTGACTAGTTTGAACTCGTTAAAGTGATTCAGATGGAAATTTCCGCCCGTCCGCTACCGCGGGCGGGCGGATTTCTTGTTCAATGCATGAATGCAGATCACACGCCGCTCATTCGTGTTTGCTTCGCTTGCAACGCCGTTCACGTTTAGCACGGTGACGCACTTGCATCGTCGTGAGCCATGGAAGAGTGACAAGCTTCGGATTCTGAAGGTTGGCTGTGGCGGTATGGGTGGTAGTGATCTTGCAGAAGTTTCAAAACATAAGTCTGTAGAAATTGCGGCGCTTTGCGATATTGATCGCCGGACGCTCGACATGTTGCGCCTTGGTGGGAAAGACGAGGAAGGGAAGTCGATCGCGCCGCTCTTTGCAGGTGTTGCAGCATTTGCCGACTGGCGCGAGATGTACGCCAAGATGGCCGACTCATGCGACGCGGTGGTTGTGAGCACTGCTGATCACATGCATGCTCCCATCGCCATGGAAGCCCTTAACCGCGGTAAGCACGTGTATTGCCAGAAGCCGCTTGCGCAGGGCGCGTATGAGAATCGTCGCCTAGCAGAGGTGGCGGCATCCAAGGCATCGCTTGTAACGCAGATGGGCACGCAGCGAATCGCTACGAAGTGGCGGCGTTACGGTCAGAAGTTGTTGCGCGATGGCGTGATTGGACCAGTGAAGGAGGTGTACGCGTGGACCAATCGTCCGGCGGGTTGGTGGCCGCAGGGCAATCCGCGTCCTGAGGGAAGTGATCCGATTCCGGATTGGCTCTCATGGGATCTCTTCTTGGGCGTCTCTCAGAATCGTCCGTTCAAGGATGGCTACACGCCGTTCAATTGGCGTGGCACTATCGACTGGGGAACAGGTGCTTTCGGTGACATGGGTTGCCACATGCTTGATGTGCCGTTCTATGAATTGGAACTCGGTCGACCGCTCACTGCGTACTGCAAGCCAGTCAAGCCGTCTGCCGATCAGTTCCCAGAGAGCGAGTCTGTGGTGGTGACCTATGGCCCAACATCGAAGACATCAAAGTCTGGACTCACGCTCAAGTGGTTTGATGGCGGTCAGTTCCCTGACTTCAAGGCGCTGGGTCTGCCAGAAGGTTGGGAAGGTGGAAAGCAGGGCGAAGAAGTGGTGAAGGGTGATGGCGGCGTGATCTTGGTCGGTGAGAAGGGCGTGATGTGGTTCCCAATTGAGCACGCATGGGCTCGTGTCTTTGTTGATGGCAAGCCGGTAACGCTGAACCCCGAGGATCTTGGTAGTTCCAATCACTGGCGCGACTGGGTGGATGCATGCATTGCTGGCAAGAAGGACGCGTGCGTTTCGCGCTTTGAGAAGGCTGGTCGAATGTGTGAAAGCCTTTCAATTGGTGCAATGAGTTCGCTGGACCCAGGCAAGACACTTTCGTACGACGAAGCAACATGCACATTCCGCAATAGTCCGGTTGCAAGCGCCATGCTGAAGCGGACGTATCGCGATGGTTGGAAGGTTGACAACCTTTGAACTTCAAGCCACCGACCCTGACCAAGCGCAGTCATTGCAGTTGGCTCCTTCGCGGAGCAGCTGTCGCAGCCGTTTCATGTGTGACGGTTGGCTGCACATCTCGCCTTGCGCAACTTGAGGGCGCGCGAGGGCACACTCAATGGATTACTGGTTCAGATGGTCCTGTGGTTGAGGTGCCTTCGATCTTTGTATTGCGTAATCGCACGTGGGGAACGGTGCATATTGAAAGCCTCCGTACTTCAGTGAATACGGAGTGCTCGACAGTTCCGCCGCTTCCAGCCGCGATTGGTCCTGGCAAATCGATTGAAGTTGCAGTGATAGCCAAGTTCCGCCCGCAAGCGGGGGATTCAGTGTGCACGGTGGGCCTTGAGTCAGTTGGTGATGAGCCACTTCTGCTCACCATTGATGGGCGATTCCAGCCGTCTTCGCCCGTCGATGCAGCGGTTCCGCAGCCGATTGCACCGGGTGTTACCGGTGTGAAATAAGGCGATTGGCCGCATGCTCCGCGGGTTCGTGCGCGCGCTCGGCTGTTCAGTCCGAGGGTTTCTCAGCGCATCTGACCCTGTTGATACGGAGCGATCCGTTCGCGCGCAGCGGGGATCTGTGTGAGCATCACGATGCCACAAACCATCGATCCAATGTTCCCTGCAAGTACTGAGCAGATGTCCAGAATGGCCTTGGTCTTCGTGCTCTCAAGGTATTGCTCATGCGGCGTCGTGCGAGCCCGTGAATAGGCGATCAGTTCATAGA
>JBIKQN010000339.1:0-2845 GCA_044349615.1 Phycisphaerales bacterium | reverse complement strand
TCAATGATTCGAATGCGGGCCTCGGGGAAGCTTGTCTGGAGCGGTTCGCGGTAACTGGTTCGTCCGCCTTGACGATCGAGTGCGATCCACGCGTCGATTCCGTGTTCAACTGCGGCCACGCGCACGCGTTCCACATGGCGCATCGCGGCCATGAAGTTGATGGTGGCCTTGTTGGAGATCTGCGCTGCCTGCGCGTTGAACTCGCGCGCGTCGATGGCACGAACGCGCAGTTCCAAGCACGCCATATTGCACTTGGTCAGCGTGGTGCGCAACATGCTGGCGGCGATACGTAGCGCGGGCGCATCGTTCCCCACTGGAAGCGGCAATGATTCTGAGTGCCACGCATCACCGGTGGGCGGTGGTGTCGGCGACGCGCCGAGTGCCGCAAGCAGGGCGGCATCGGATTCCCAAGCGCTGGGCGCACCGGGGCACGCGGATGCAAACGCACTCACGCCGCGTTCAAGATGGCGCAGTGGATGCCCAACCGCATCTTTCGCGCCCTTGAGTTTCTTGCTGTCTTCAATCGCGATGCGATGTCGACGATCGGTGGTGGTGCGACACACCGCGGGCGCAAGCGCGCGCCACAGGCAGGGCGGGCGGACGTCCGCTAAGGCGGGTTCGCGCACTTCGGGCAGCAGGAACATCGAGCAGCCCACGCAGAGTGGGCCAAGCAGCGGGCCGTAGCCGGCTTCGTCGATGCCTGCGTAGAGGAGTGGCATGTGGGCAGGGTACGGGGAGGCGCGGGGCGTGCTTAGGGCGCCTGTGGAACGGGTGCCAAAGCCGCGGTTGACAGGATCGGGAGTGACGCGGCATACGAAATTTTGAAATTTCAGCACATTTTGTGATGGGTGCAGCGATGCGATTTCGTTTGTCCTTATGCAGGAAGTGTGTTCAAGTTGTTCGTGCCTCCCAAGCGTGTGAGTTTTGTCTCGCCACGCCGTGCCCATTGAATGTTCCGTTTCAAGGATCCTCAAAGTGAAAAGTAGTTCTATGTTGGTCGCCCTTGTCGCCACTTCAGCTGCGGCGATCGCCCCGGTGGCCGTGGCTGGGGTGGTCGCTGCTGGGTATTACGCAAATATCACCGCGCTGCCGTCGAGCCAGTCGCAGGCGTCGATCACCATTGGTAGCGGATCCACCTCCGGCACCCCTCGGACTGGCGATACGTTCCTGTTCAACAACGAAGGCGGAGCGACGTTCAGCTCGTTCACTCAGCAGGGCATCGGCCTCTACATGAGCGAGCTTGCGGCGAACTCCACCGCGCAGTTCAGTTTGCTCCAGGGCTTTCAGTCCTCCGAAGCATTCGTGATGACGTGGTATTCCGTCAACTTCGGCGGTAACAGCAGCACGCTTACCCTTGCCAAGTTTGATAACTGGACCGCGAGTGGCGGTGGACAGCAAATTGGTTTGACTATCGATGTAACGACCACCACTGGCCCGGTGACGCTCGATGCAACGGTCGGCAACGAGTACTACCGGCTCGTCTATCAGAGCTCCGGCCTTGGTCCGATTGCGCAGCCAGGCCAGCAGTTGATGGACGTCGACTTCGTGGCTGTTCCTGCTCCTAGCGCGATCGCACTTCTTGGAGTGGTAGGTCTGGCGGGTCGTCGCCGTCGCAGCTGAATTCGTACAAACATTGATCTCACAGTAGCGGAGAGCAGCATCTTGAGGTGCTACTCTCCGCTCTACATATGGGGATCATCACATTCGATATCGAGACCGCGAACATCATTGATCTTTGCCCTGGGCAGGATCTGGACAGTTTCGGTCCGTTTGACATTGCTGTTGCCGCCACGCATGCTGTTGGTGGTGAGGAGCGCCTGTGGATGTCAAAGTCGGCGTCGGGCGTGCCGCTTCCCATGATGGCGCCGGATGCTGCGCAGGAATTGCTGCAGTACTTGGAGTCGATGCAGAAGCTCGGCCACATGTTGGTTGCGTGGAACGGCCTCTCATTTGATATGCGCTGGATCGGGCACGCCGCCCGCGACATGCCCGCGGCGCGGCGCGTGGCGCTCAAGATTTACGACCCGATGTTCCAGTTCTTCAAGTTGAAGGGATTCCCTGTCGGCCTTGCCAAAGTTGGCGAAGGCATGGGCATTCAAATGAAGAAGTTGATGAGCGGAGCGGACGCGCCAAAGGAGTGGCTTGCGGGCAACCACCAATTGGTGTGCGACTATGTGATGGGCGATGTGCGCCTGACTGCAGAAGTTGCCGACGCGATTGTTCAAGCAAAGCGCATCAGTTGGATCACACAGCGCGGCACACCCTCATCGGTTTCGCTGCCGCGCTTGCGCACGGTGGAGGATTGCATGGCGGATCCGATGCCGGATCAGTCGTGGATGACGGAGCCGATCCTGCAGGAGCGGTTTGCGGGGTGGTTGGGGGAGTAAGTGGCAGGTTGAAAGCGCAGCAGTTCTCGATTCGCCACTCCGTGTAATTTGCACCCATGCCCCGCGTCCTCCTAGCCATGTCAGGCGGCGTTGATTCGTCCGTCGCCGCCGCGCTCCTCAAGCGCGCGGGGCATGACGTGGTCGGCGTGTTCATGCGGCTTGGAAGCCCGGGTGAGACGTTCGATGAACTTGAGCGCGCCGATCAATGCGCGATTGCAGGTGCCTCCGGCGCGGGTGCGCCCGGAGTCTCACTCAAGATCGGGCATCAAGGGTGCTGCTCGATCAATGACGCTGCCGATGCGCGCTTGGTTGCTGCCAAGCTTGACATCCCGTTCTATGTGGTGAACTTCAAGAAGGACTTCGGGCGCATCATTGATTACTTCGTGGGCGAGTACAACGCTGGCCGGACGCCGAACCCGTGTGTGCGCTGCAACGATTGGTTGAAGTTTGGCAAGTTG
>JBIKQN010000338.1:0-2849 GCA_044349615.1 Phycisphaerales bacterium | reverse complement strand
GGCGATTCTTGCACGAGCACGAGTACGTGCACCATGATCAGTACGCTGAGCATTGATTACTCCACTGCCTCATGTAGGGAGCGACGCCGCAGTCCTTCGATGTCGCGTCATTGTGACCGGGTCACTCTCATCGATCCATCTTGCGTGAGAGTCGGATTTGGTGACTTGCCCGTAGCCTTCGCCACCCGTTGTCCGAGCTGCCCAGATTTCCCAGGATTCATCGGATACGAGACAGCCGCCCAGATGGAGGGCGACTTTGCGGAGGATGAACATACACGTTCCATCACCCCTAACACCGTCTGACCCGCCCCGATGTGACAGGCCAATCTGCCAGATTTCGAAAATTCTTTTTAACTCCCCTGATCGCGCTCTGTGGTTTATGGAGATCCAAGCATTTCCGTCCGTCAATGAAAAGGCTCGCCTCGACTCCGGGGCGGGCCTTGAAGCTCACTCACGGGTACGAACGCGCCCTCGAAGTGATTGGGAGCACTTTCGTCGCTGGGATACCGCCAGATGTTCAGCGAGACTGGTCGGGAATCGTCCTCGGGCGTCCAGGAGAGCGCGACGCAACGGTATCGATGGGCTTCGCAAGCAGATGCCCAGTCGGACGGGAGCCACCACGTGCCGAAGATCATTGCGCCGGGCTTGGTCGACACCACGAGGAACGGGGTGAACTCCACCTCAGGCAGGAAGCAGAGCGAAGCATCGGCTCGATCGATGGACCCGAAGCAGTCCACCATCATCTGTCGCCACTCGCTACCGTCAAGCCGGAGCCCGCTCGCACGGTTCAGCGCATCGGCCATTTCATCCTGCGGGGCCTGCTCGAGCGTTGTGCCGCAGGCCTCCAGTGCCTCGGCGATATGTATCGCAAAGCCGCGCTTGGTCGGCCATGGGCACCGCGCAGGAACAGCGCCCTCGAAACGCCGTACATGGGGGCGGGCGACCGCGACACCGGCGCCGAGAACAGGGTGGCTTCCGGACGGGGCGTCGATCATCGCCAGCAGTACCCAGTGATTGGCTGGCCCGACCTGGTGCAGGACACGCCGAATGACTGGCATTGGCTCGATCATGACACTGCATGGATGTGTTGCGGACTCGATCGCGGACACGACGGCGCAACGCGGGGACAGGACGAGCAGGACATCACCAACTTCAGGCAGTGCTACTCCCACCCGCCGGCACTCGAGCGCGCCGCGCCGATTGAGGGTGCCCATCCGCTCCTCGAAACCTCCGAAGGACAGCGCCTCGGGCGATTCCACGGGTCCCAGCAGCAACTCCGAGTCCACCAGGCACAATCGGCCGTCCTTCCGCTCGCCAAGCAGATGAATTGTCTTGTCACCGTAGCAAATCATCGCCGCAGCGGAAGTAGATCGATCGTCAAAGTGTCCGCTTGACGCGTCGTAGCGGGTAGGTACGACCTCAAGTATCGAGATAGTCCACGAGTCACTCTGGCCTTCTGTTCCGCCGATCCGCAGTCTCGACGATGTTGCGCGCCCGAAAAAATCCTCAATCGCATTCGGCTCGCTGCTCGTCCCATGGTCATGCTCAGTCGTCCCCTGGAGGGTGCATGCGGTCATGATTACGATGCCCACTAAAGTTACAGCGATGTGCTTCGCGTTGGTTCTCACTCCGGCGATCTCCAAATGCAGCCGCTAAGGCCCGTCATGGTCCGATCACAGATGGGCACATGTGAGAACTGCTGTTGCAAAGATTAGCAACTTTGGACATGACGCAGTTATGACCGGTTGATGGAACACAGGATTCCACCGTGTCCTGCCTGCAGCACTTGTTGTTAGTGGGATTCTGCAACATAGTGATCGGATCCGCGTACCACGACACCCATTTCCCCTGAAGAAGCTGATTTGCTTGCAAGGCTAGTTCTGCGGGCTCTTCTGCAGAAATCTCTCCTAACTCGGGACGGGCAAATGTCGATTGTGCATCAAAGAATATAGGTTCGCCATTTTGACCATAGCCAATTGGGCCGTTCGTCTGCGCGAAGATGAGGTCGGATAGAAACTGGTCGCTTGTGTAGCTTTCCCACCGCTGATACAGGGCTGCCGCAATGACAGGGCAATCATTCCAGACGCCCGAGATGAACGTCGCTTCATTAATCGAGGAATTGCGATAGCTGTCAACAAGGCGGCTGATTGCGATCACGCTGTGGGCTCCGAATCTCTCACGCTGTAGGAAGGCCTGATATTCGAAGTCATCGTCCTGCGTCATCGCGAAAGCACTGGTAGTGGCTGTACAAAGTGTGCAGACCGCGGCCCAAGAATGAAGGCGGTTCCGGATGTGGCGGGATCGAGCAAGATCGAGGAGATTGTTGAGGTTCGTTAGGTAGTTCATGAGGTTGGTCTGTTCGAGCTTTGCGAGGAGTTTGATGTTCATCTGCCGATTTGGATTGGTCGGATAGACATACGCGTTCCATCACCCCCCCTATCACCGTCTGACCCGCCCCGATGTGACAGGGCAATCCGCCAGATTTTGAAAATTCTTTTTAACTCCCCTGAACGCGCTCTCCGGTTCACGGCCGACCGAGCGTTTGTGGGGCAGGCGCTGCGTCCGGCGCTGTCCGACCCGCTCCCGCCTCGACTTCGAGTCGGTTTGCTTCAGCGACTGCACGGCGCGGATGGCTGCATCCTGAACGACACCTATTCACCAATGACAGCCACGCTCCGCATTCACCGAACCGAATGCGCTCGAAGGAAGTCGGCAACGGGTGATTGCGCGTGATGTGGATCTGGAGGACGTCTTCAACCTCAAGAAACTCCGGCTGCATTCACTCCCCCAGTCGCTTGAGTGCCTTCCCGTGCTTGTCGTTCACTCGCTTGAGCGATCGCGCGACGCGT
>JBIKQN010000337.1:0-2859 GCA_044349615.1 Phycisphaerales bacterium | reverse complement strand
ATTGGCTGCGCGACGGGCGTGTATTTGCTCGGTCATGGCGGCCGACTCTTGTGGCCGTTCCTCTTCCTGGTAGGGGTGTTCATTGTGCTGCTAGCTCTTGCAACGCGCGGGTCGGGTGCAACGCCAACGGGTGGTCGTCGAGTGCCTCGCTCCTTGGCGGCCGATGGCGCGACGCGTCGAACATGAGCAGTCAGGCTGGTCATCTTCCGGTTCTCCTTGACTCCATCAGTGACTTACTTGGACCGCCTCCCGGAGGCACGGTCCTAGACCTGACTGCTGGACGAGGCGGTCATGCCGAGGTACTCGCGCGGGCGGCGGGCCCTGGAGGTCGGATCCTCCTCTGTGACCTTGATGCTGGCAATCTCGCATTTGCGGAGGCTCGGGTACGAACAATTGCCGGGACAGAGGTCAGAACCATGCATGGCTCGTTTGCCAATGTGGATCGAGCGATGTTGGCGGCTGGCTGGGCGGCTGATCGGGTGCTTGCAGACCTGGGATTCGCCAGCACCCAGATGGATGACCCCAGTCGTGGCTTCAGCTTTCAGAACGACGGCGCCCTAGACATGCGCCTTGACTTGTCCCGGGGTGAGACCGCAGCCGACCTCCTAGCTCGGATGTCAGAGTCAGCGCTGGCCGATGCCATCTTCCAGCTCGGCGAGGACCCCTTTGCCCGCCGGATCGCCCGTTCCATCGTGGAGCGGAGGAGTCGGGCGCCGTTTCGAACCACTCACGAACTGGCCATCGCTGTCAGCGCGGCTTATGGCCCCAAGGCAAGGGAGAGTCGGATGCACCCCGCCACCCGAACCTTCATGGCACTCCGCATCATGGTGAATGATGAACTTGGCGCCCTACGAGGCTTGCTAGAGGCTCTTGGAGTCACAGCCAGCAGGTTTCCTACGAAGACGTGGCTGAACCCCAACGCCCGCGTAGGGATCATTTCGTTTCACAGTCTTGAGGATCGACTGGTGAAACAAGCCTTTGTCGAGTGGGAATCCGCCGGGCTTGGTCGGCGTATCACCCGAAAGCCAGTAGAGGCGTCCGACGCCGAGTTGCGCGCCAACCCCCGCGCTCGAAGCGCTAAGTTCCGCGTCTTTGAATTTGGTACCGAAATCGACGCCGCACGCTGATGAACTTCAGCATTCTCTGCCGATGAACTCGATGGCGTGCAGCCATCGGGTGGTATGCATCGTCGCAACGGATTTCGGCATTATTCAGCCCAAAAGGTACGCAATGACTCGTGAGAACAAGCTCGCCCTCGTGATCGGTTTCGGACTCATGCTCTTTGTCGGGATCTTGGTTTCGGACCACTTCTCAGCTCAGCGCTTTGATCCAGCAACTGTGGCACAGGTAGAGACCGCCGCTCCTACCGAGACGATCCAGCTTGATGCCTTCAGCACGGACGCGCTTGTTGCCCAAGGCGGCGGCGTCGATCTTGCCAAGGATGGCCTCAGCGCGCTGCCAGATGCCGTTGCCCCGAATGGCGGCGAGCAGATCGCTGGCGACCCCGCTCCTTTGGCGATCGAGGTTGCCAAGGTAGACGGAACGCCCGTTCGCTTCCACAAGGTTCAGAAGGGTGAGACCTATTGGTCGATCGCCGCTCGCGAATACGGCGATGGTTCGCTCGCCAACAAACTTCAGGAGTACAACAAGGCGGTTGCCCCCGATGCCGCCAAGTTGGCGCTGAACTCAGATCTCCGTATTCCTTCAATCGAAGTGCTCAAGCCAGGCGCGTCAGCCCGAGTTGTGGCCGATCGTGCTGTTGCTCAAGCAACGCCAGAGGCCCCCGTGGCTGCTCGCGTCCCTGCCAGTTACAAGATTCAGAAGGGTGACACGCCGTACGCCATCGCTCGCAAGCAGGGTGTCAAGGTTGCAGAACTCCTGAAGTTCAACGGCATCAAGGATCCTGCGGCACTCAAGCCAGGTCAGACACTGAAGATCCCCACCAAGGGCTGATCGTTCGTTCGCCGCCGACTGAGCACAGCACGCCATGCGCCTTTTCTCCAAGCTCTTCCTGATCATGATTGCCCTCGGCGCTATGGGGCTTGGGCTCCTGGCACTGCGACAGCAACGCTATGAGGTCTCCAATGAGATCTCAAGAGCGCACAATCGAATCGTGGAGCAAGAGCGAGCGCAGTGGCGCATGCGTGCTGAGATAGCAAGCCGAAGCGACCCGGCAGACATTCGAACATACGCCAGCAGATTGCAGTTGGAATTGATTCCAGCAGGCGAGTCGGCAATGCTTGCAACCACGGCGCCAGAAGGCGCTCTTGGCGAGCAGGTCATTGCGAAAGTAGCCAGTTCCAACGCTAAAGCCGCGAAATCACCTGTGGCGAAATCGTCGACATCCAAGTCGCCTGCAGTGAAGAAGTCACGTGGTTCCAAGTCATCCGTAAGTGGAAATGCGAAGGCGAAAGCAGGCACCCGTGAACGCTGATGGAACAGAACATTCGGACATCGCAGGCATAGATAGCGATCATCAGTCGCTCCGTACTCGCCGTTGGGCTCGAGCGCTGGTTGCCTGTACCGCCGTTGCGTTGACGCTCACTGTAGTCCGTGTGGCGCAACTGAAATTGATGCCACCTGCTGAACTTGATGCGGCGGCTGGCCGGCGTACGAGCGTTCGTAAAGAACTTGCTCAGCGAGGCGAAGTGCTCGACCAGCGCGGTCGCCCTCTTGCTATGAGTTTGGTTGGATACAAGCTCTACTGTGACCCAGCCTTCATCTACGAAAGCGGCTGGGATAAGGCAAAAAAAGCATCAAAGACTGATCAAAACGCGGTTGCTGAGTGTGACCCCTTCCGCGATGCAGCGATTGCGCTTGCCCCAGTATTGCGCCGGGCGCCACAGGTGGTTCATGAAC
>JBIKQN010000336.1:0-2870 GCA_044349615.1 Phycisphaerales bacterium | reverse complement strand
GATTTCCAACGAGAATCGCATTTGAATTTCCAGCCCCGGCAAGACGCATGCGCTCTGTTCCAGTGCGCGCATCACGTATGGAGATGTCCGCCGCATCCGGAATCAACACCACTGGATGTTGCGGGTCGCCAGTCTGCGCAAACTGCACGCGACCACGCACCCGCTCAGCAAAGGGTGCATCCATCGCAGGCATTGACCAGAGCGTTGTCTCGGGGGCCGTTGCCGCAAAGCACGCAACACGATCACCCACTGCCAACACCAACCCCGAGCGATCATCACCAACGAGATAGGCTGGCGCGCCGATTCCTCCGTCAGAACCCGTCGGAATGGAACCGCGTGACGAACCATCGCGCGTATCGAACGCCTCAATACGTGCTCGATCTGGGCTGATGGCGTAGATGCGGTCGCCAATGATTGCTGGAGTGGATGCGTCCGATGGACCAATACGCACAGCGGCATCACGCACTGGCACCGGGAATCTCCGTAGCCAGCGCACAACACCGTCCCAGGGATCAATCGCTGCAATGGCACCAGTGGGTGTAGCAATATAAAGAACCCCAGCGGCCAGCACTGGCGCGTCCACTGCGCGCGATGTCCCCAGACGAATACTGCCGCTTGATGCAATCACTCGTGACCATGCAACGGGGCGCGGAGCATCCAAATCAAGGGCTAGCAGCCAACTGACCGTTTCCATCCGAACTGATGTGCGGCGAGCAGAAACAATCACACGCCCATCAACGATGATGGGCATGCCTTGTGGCTGCATGCCGTCAAGATCAACGGGCATGTCGAGCCGATCAAGCCGCGCTTCCCAGCGAAGCATGCCAGTGGCAGCATCAATGCATGCCATGCGGCCAGTACCACTACCAGTCCGGTTTGTTCCCGGCTGCATGGGTGCTAGGGCAACCACCGCATCGTTTGTAGCAGCAAGCATGCGCATTGATCCTGCGCTGGAATCTTCACCAAAGTTTGGACCAATCCAAAGGGGTCGACCACTGAGGCGATCAAATGCGCGGATCACTCCATTGTCATTGACGAATACATTCTCCCCGACACATGTGGGTGCCGCATAAGACTGCGGACGCTCCGGCTGTGAAATAGTGGGCATCGATGCGTCAAGGGGCGCATTCCATGTTTCGCTCCATGCGGAAGATGCAGCTGAAATATCAAAATTACCTGGCCCAAACGGGCCAATGATGAATTCCGTAGGGGCGGTCGGTATCACTTCAGCCGCAGCACGCGCTCCAACCAATTCCTTTGCATCGAGCGAAACTGATGGATCAACCGCAAGCGCATCAATACGAGCAACCGCCAAGCGAGCGCGCTCGGGTTGTCCCAACCGGGTAGCAACTGTTGCGGTCATTGATGCGTGATAAAGCGCGCGCCGGCCGGATAGCAAATCATGGTCTGCAATCCGATCAAGGTACGCCGAAGCCGCCGCAATACGACCACGCGCTATGCATGTCTCGGCCAAGCGGAGTGATGCCTCCATACCCGCTTCCGTGTCGATGCGGTGCGCAGCGAGCTCTAGCAATTCGCCGCGTGCAAGCTGCGCGTCCGCATCAGCCGAAAGCTCTCGCCGGAATGCACTGCGTAATGAAGCATCATTCATAAGCATGACATGCACGCGGCGTGAAACAGGAACAAACAGATCTGCGTCGGCGCCGGCACGAACTAAACGTTCTGACCCGGCGTCAAGAACCTGCACTAGTAGTCGGACCGCTTCGCGGGGATTCGCTTTCGCTTGGTCAAGAGCCTGCTCAATGAGTAATTGCGCCGAAGGCGAGTCATCAACGGCAGGAAGCGCAAGCTCTTGGGCCACCACGGCGGCCGTCAGCCATGCTGCTATTCCTGCCCCAAACAAGGCAGAGAACACGGGGCGATGGCCAATCAGCGAGCGGTAGTGCATAGGCGGGCGAATCATGGGGAGTGAGCATCAACGCGGAAGGTGATACATTCTCGCACCGATGACCGATGCGTGCCCAATCCCATTTCCTAGATTTGCTGCTGGAGCCCTGCTCTTTGCAGTGGTTGGTTGTGCGTCAAGCCCGGAAGTCCAGGCCGTGAAGGCGCAGGAGTTGCAACTCAGTGCCGAGGGTTCAGAAATTCAGTTGACCGTAGAGTTACGCAACGCCAACGATGCCCCAGTAGAACTGACCACCTGGGAATACTCCGTGATCATCAATGATCAAACTGCCTATACCGGGACTTGGGCGGCATCGCTAACACTTCCACCCAAGGATCGGATGCTGGCAGACCTGCCAGCGTTTATACCGGCATCATTTGGAAATTTAAGTGGAGCAGAGTGGCGCGTTGGTGGCCAACTGACTTACCGTGCTACGGGCAAGCTTGACCGGCTGCTCTATCAACTTGGCGTGAACCACCTGAGCGCTGGCTTTGGAACCGGGGGTACTGGTATCGAAAAGCTGACTGCGGTGCCCGCGGCGTCAAAGTAACGACTTACTCGCCGCGCATTACCTGTGCACGCGCAGCTGCGCGCTGAAGGTAATAGGCAGCCAAACGCGCATGCACACCGAGAGCGCATGGATCCTCCGGTGGGAGTTCCGCACATTCCAGCTGCCGATATGTTCCATCTGTCTGCATTTGCCATGCAGAACGGCGGTCATCAAGGTACATCTGGAGAATGTCCCACAGAGTGCTGCGCGCATCACGGCTGCGCACCGGCGTGGCTGCTTCAACACGAGTTTGCAGGTTGCGATACATCCAGTCGGCACTTCCGATGTAAAAATCGCCATCAAGTGGATCTTGCTTGCCGGCACCGAACCAAAATATTCGACTGTGCTCTAGGAAGCGACCCACAACTGAGCGAATCCGAATATTCGTACTCAACCCCGGCATTGCGGGGCGAA
>JBIKQN010000335.1:0-2874 GCA_044349615.1 Phycisphaerales bacterium | reverse complement strand
AGGTTGACCTGGTTGACGATCCAGAACTGCTCGACCTCATCGAGATCGAAGTTCGTGAACTTCTCACCAAGTACGGCTTCCCTGGCGATGACACGCCGGTTGTTCGTGGCGCGGCCTTCCCGGCCCTCACGAATCCGAAGGATCCAGCCGCAGCTGAGTGCATCACGAAGCTCATGGAAGCCATCGACAGCTACATCCCAGAGCCGCAGCGCGAAGTCGACAAGCCGTTCCTCATGAGCGTTGAAGACGTCTTCAGCATCAAGGGCCGCGGAACCGTTGCAACGGGTCGTATTGAGCGTGGCATCGTCAAGGTTGGCGACGAAATCGAGATCGTCGGACTTCGTCCGTCGGCCAAGTCCGTCGTCACCGGCGTCGAGATGTTCCAGAAGACCCTCGACCAGGGCATCGCAGGCGACAACGTCGGCTGCTTGCTCCGTGGCGTTGAGAAGTCGGACATCGAGCGCGGACAGGTGCTGTGCAAGCCCGGTTCGATCAAGCCGCACACCAAGTTCGACGCGCAGGTCTACGTGCTCACCGAGAAGGAAGGTGGTCGCAAGACTCCGTTCTTCAAGGGCTACAAGCCGCAGTTCTACTTCCGCACCACTGACATCACTGGTCAGATCGCGGATCTGCAGGGCGTTGAGATGTGCATGCCTGGCGACAACGTCACCATGACCGTTGACCTTGGAGACAAGGGCGTCGCAATGACCGAGGGTGTTCGCTTCGCAGTTCGCGAAGGCGGCCGCACCGTGGGTTCGGGCGTCGTTACGAAGATCCTCGTCTGACATCACAGACGAATGGATTGATTGGATGTGACTGACTGATTGACTGATTCGCTCTCCCGGCCCGCCGCATGGAAACCCGTGCGGCGGGCTGAGGAAGAGCGTGAGCGGCTTCGAAAGAAGCCCAGAAACGAGGAATGAACGATGGCTAAGCGAGCAACCGACCGCGAATATGTCTGGCTTCAATGCTCAGAGACTGGCGACCTGAACTACCGGACTGAGATCCGCGTCAAGGGTGGCATCTCTGAGAAGGTGAAAGCCGGCTTCATGAAATACAGCCCGCGTTTGCGTAAGCACACGCTGCACAAGATCAAGCGCAAGTAATCACACAGCGCAAACGACACATACGCCGGTAGCTCAATTGGCAGAGCAGCGGATTCCAAATCCGCAGGTTGAGTGTTCAAGTCACTCCCGGCGTGTTCCGTAACGGAAGGAAGCAACCATGGCATCAGAAGCCATCTACAAGAGTGGGCAGGGGTACTGGACGCGGATGGTCTCGGCTTCCGCCTTCGGACTACTGCTAGCGCAGGGCACATTTTGGATGTGGTCCAAGATCGGCGCAGGTGCCGTTGGCACTGGCAAGTATGTAGCTGCCGGGTTGGCATTGGCGTTCCTGGCCGCAGCTGGCTCTGGCATCTTCTGGGCCTTGGGGCGCAATCCGCGAACCGTTGACTTCTTGATCGCCACTGAAGGCGAAATGAAGAAGGTCAATTGGTCGACCCGCCGCGAGGTAGTCAATTCAACCGGCGTCGTGATCTTCACGATGCTTGTCATTGCGATCTTCTGCTTCTTGTGCGACCGCGGATTTGCATGGACCTTCCTGCAAATCGGTGTGCTCGACAACAGCGTGCTTGAAACCGAATGAGCGCGCCCATTCAACGGCGCGCAGAGGCACAACTGATGGACATCACAAACGAAACCCACGACCACGCTGAATCCGGTGCAGACGCGCACACCACGCGCACCGATGGCGGCAAGACGCTCGCCCGCGGCCGCGACGCTCTGGCAAAGAGCTCCGGTCCCCGTCTTGCAGACTTTGGCGTCGAGACAGGTAAGGCCCTCGAGCCAAACCGTCGCGGCAAGAAGGCTGCTGACGTTGTCAGCGCGCCCCCACAAGACGACTCCGAACTCCCGATGTTCCGGGACGGCTTCAACTGGTTCGTGCTCCGCGTTGCCTCCAACAAAGAGGATTCGGTCCGCAGCACGCTCTTGCGCAAAGTGCAGATCGAAGGCCTTGAGAAGGCTGTTGGGCGCATCATGGTGCCCACCGAGAAGACCAAGACCCTCAAGGGTGGCAAGCAGAAGATCACCGAGACCAAGCTCTACCCGGGCTATGTGTTCGTTGAAATGCGTCTTGAGGCCGATGGTCGCATTCCGCAGGATGTGTTCTTCTTGATCAAGGAAACCACCGGCGTCGGCGACTTCGTCGGCACCGCTGGTCGCCCAACGCCGATGGGTCCTGCCGAGGTGGAGAAGATGCTGTTCGACAGCCGTCCTGCGGAGCAGATGCCGCAGGTCAAGATGGACTTCGCTGCTGGCGACGCCGTCACCATCAAGGAAGGCCCGTTCCAGAACTACGAAGGAACGGTCGAGAGCACCTTGCCGGACAAGGGAATCGTTCGCGTCCTCGTCACGATCTTCGGCCGGCAGGTTCCGGTGGATGTCGAGTACTGGCAGGTTGCGAAGGCTGGCACCTAAGTACGCGGGCAGAGCCCGATACGGTGGCTAGACTGCGTGTATGGCAACGATTTCCACGGATCGGATCTCGACCGCGCACGACGGACTTTGCGCGTTCACTCGCACACTTTCATGTGGCATTGCCGCAGCATCACTGATGCTTGCTGGCGGCTGCTCTGCACCACGGACGTGGCCTTCGGTATCCGGGGGTCCCGGAATTTCTGCTGATACGCCGCCGCTTCCGCAGGTGGTGGTGACTGCGCTGAAGTTTGCGCATCAGGAAATTGCTAAGGACACGCCGCTCATTTACAACTTGCCAGAAGAGATCAATCCAGCTGCATGGAAGACCTTCGAGCGCGAACTTGCTCCAGCAAAGGCAATGTGCCCAGGCGACACCCATGTGTGGACAGTCCGC
>JBIKQN010000334.1:0-2877 GCA_044349615.1 Phycisphaerales bacterium | reverse complement strand
CAGCTCGAATGCCGTGTCCGTGCGTATCTCGAATCGATCGCTCCGCACAACCCGCGCAAGCGACTGGGACACGCGGAATCGGTCATCAAGTGGCACAAGAGCGCGCGGATCACAAGTAAACCACTCGACGCGCCCCGAATCGGGGTCGCACATCGGAAATGCACCGCGCATATATCCGGTCAGGACAAGTTCAGGCGTGATCGGGCGAGCCATCGAAGCGACTATTCTCCCTTCCCATGCTTCCCTTTGTTGGTGTCCATCCTGCGCAAATCACACAGTCCCGTGAAGTTCTCATCCATGGGGACCAATACTTTGATTGCAGCATCCTGCTTGAGGCGGCTGACGGTGGCCAAGGAACTACAGCCAATCTGCGCGTGGCAGCGCATGCCGCAAAGGTGCCGCTTGTTCCAGGGGCGTTGGTGCGGATTCGGTTCATCCTTGGGCAGGCAGACGAAATCACGGCGCGGTGACGGGATCCACGGGGCGGCTCACGGCGCGGACCTGCGCAAAATGCTGATGCCCGGACTTGCCGCTGTGGAAGCCGTATCCAGAATTGCGCGCACCAACCCATGGCGTTCCCTGCGCTCCGCCGCAGCCCTTGTTGATTCCAATCATGCCGGCAGTCAACTGCCGACCAACTAACTCTGCGTGCGCTGGCGCACCGAAGACTGCAGCACCGAGTCCATAGGGGGTGTCGTTCGCAAGGCGTACTGCATCAGCATCCGTCTCAAATCGCATGATGCATGCCACTGGACCGAAGGTCTCATCGCGCATGATCTCCATCGTGTGATCAACATTCACGAGCACGGTTGGTTGAACAAAGTTGCCTGGTGCATCATGCCCACCAACCAAGACGTGCGCTCCGGCACGGACCGCACTCGAAATCTGCGCAATCACTTTTTCTTTCTGACGAGCATTCACCATGGGGCCTACTGATGTTCCTTCACGCATGCCGTCGCCTTGGACCAGCGCACGCGTACCGGCAACAACGCGATCGATGAATGTGTCGGCAATGTCGCGATGAACATAGATGCGCTCAGTGCTCACACACACCTGGCCTGCATTGCGAAAGCTGTTTTGCACGGCAAATGCTGCAGCAGCATCAAGATCTGCATCGGCAAGCACTACCAGTGGATCCTTTCCACCAAGTTCAAGAATGCAGCGCTTCAGCCCTGCAGCCGCATCCTGCATGATGCGAATTCCGGTGGCGCGGCTTCCAGTGAACACAATCAGATCAACATCACTTAGGACAAGTGCGCGACCAACATCGCCAGCCCCCTGCGCCACCTGCAGGACATCCGCCGGCAAGTGCCGCGCAAGTGTCTCTGCCCATAGTGCGCCACAAAGCGGCGTCTCCTCGCTCGGCTTCAAGATCACGGTGTTGCCCGCTACAAGCGCAGGAAGCACGCATTGCTGCAGCATGAGCACCGGGAAATTCCACGGCGTAATGGCAGCGCAAACACCGAATGGATCGTGATGAAGTGCAGTCACCGTGTGCGCATCAGTGATCTGTTGGGTACGGAGCGCTTCGAGCATCTCATCAAGCTCTTGGCCAAGAATGTCAACGGCGTAATGCGCCTCGCCCTTTCCTTCGGCGAGTGGCTTCCCCATTTCCAGTGTGGCCAATTCGCCGATTCGGTCAGCAGTGGCCTTGATGTCCGGAATGGCATGACGAATCAGTGCCACACGCGCCTCAAGACCAAGCGCCGCCCACGCGGGCTGAGCCGCGCGGGCCCGAGCAACCAGATGTCCGATATCAACGGGACTGATGGTGTTCACAGTGCCTGTCGGTAAGCCAGTGGCTGGATTCAGCGAAGTAAGAGTGGTCATAGACCTGTCAGGATAGGGCTTCATGCATGGCAGCAGGCCGACGGGGGACGCCCAAGGGGGGCCCGTGCAGGATTCGCCCCCTGCATCAGCCAAGAAACCGCAGAATCCGCTACACTTTTCCATCTCTCAACAATGGGCCGTCGGTGACTGACACGGGTCAGGCTCCGCAGGGTGCAGGCATTTGCGGCATGACCGCCTGCTCCAGCCTCGAGAGTGCCGCGGCCAGGGTGATCCCGGTCCGCGCCAGATTGTTTGGCACCCCGCGCGATCCTCATACATGAGACCGCACGGGAATGGACTGATGAACCCCTGGAGAAGTGCTTCACGCACGCGAATACAGACTCTATATCCCGACCTATCATTGAAGTCGCTAATGGCCCGTGGTGTAACGGTAGCACAGCAGGTTTTGATCCTGCTTGCCCAGGTTCGAATCCTGGCGGGCCAGTTTCCTCAGCTTCATCGATGGTCTTGAAATGGCAATCGATGAACTTGAATACACCCACTTCTTACTCGCGAAGCGTGATCGTCCTTGCCGCCGGCAAGGGCACGCGCATGAAGAGTGACCTCCCGAAGGTCATGCACCACGCGGCTGGTCGACCCATGGTTGAGGCGGTGGTCGATGCAGCACGAGCCGTTGGTTGCAAGCCAGTGGTACTCGTGATCGGTCACGGTGCTGAACTCGTGCGAGCACACTTTGCGGAACGTGCGAACACCGAGTTCGTCATGCAGATGCCGCAGCTTGGAACCGGTCATGCCGTTGATATGGCACGGCCGCTCTTTGAGCAGGGTCTGCTTGGCGAGGAAACGCTCGTCCTCTGTGGCGATGGTCCGCTGATCCGCCCACACACGTTGCAAGTCCTGCTTGACACGCATCGCCAAAGCGGGGCTAGTGCCACGCTTGCAACCGCTGTGATTGCGGACCCTCAGGGGTATGGCCGGATTCAACGGGATTCCAACGGTAATTTCGCACGGATCGTGGAGCAGAAGGATGCTTCGCCAGAGCAACTAGCTATCTGCGAAATCAATCCCTCCTACTACTGCTTCCGC
>JBIKQN010000333.1:0-2882 GCA_044349615.1 Phycisphaerales bacterium | reverse complement strand
CATGAGCCCGATGGTCAGTGGGCTATTGATAGTGATGATGGGGTACTGCGCGTCTTCCCGAACGGCTTTGACCTGGCCATCGAGCCGCGTGCATTTGAAGTCAATCGCTAGCGCTTGAGTACCGGTGGACTTCCACCAAGTCCTCGCCGCGCGTACCGCTCCATATGCGTTGCAACGAAGCCAATTCCCCTGCGCTCAGCGGTGCAGTACTTCGCACTCCGGCATCGCCGATCGTGTGCGGGGAAGTAAACACCCAAGCATCATTGATGAGACCTTCGTCATGGAGTTGGCGCACGAGACCAGCGCCTGCTTCCACCAAGACGGTTGATGCAGACGTTCGATCACCTGTGGGAAGCGTGGTGCACTGGGTGCGCAGCGATGCAAGAAGTGAGCGAAGCCCATCCACTGCTCGCACTTCTGCGCCGCATGCTTGCAGTGCGCTCGCGTGACTTGCGTGTGCTGCGAGCGCCTCCGGCATGCACGCAATAATCGTGGGAGTTTCCTGCGCAGTACGCAACAACGCGCGGTCAACCTCAATGGTGAGCCGTGGATCCCACACAACACGCACCGGTGTTCGGCGCGAGCGTGCATCACGCACGGTGAGCAGCGGATCGTCAGCAAGCACTGTGCCCATACCAGTGAGAATCGCATCCACTCGTCCACGTTCGCGATGCACCATCGCACGGCTTGCGGGACCACTGATCCAGCGGGGCTGATCAGGACGTGTGGCAATGCGACCATCCGCTGACTGCGCCCACTTGGCAATCACCCACGGAAGTCCAGTGCGTATTCGGTGAAGGAATGGTTCGGTGACATGTTCCGCAGCCGCACAGGGCAGATGGAATGCGTTGACTCCCGCTGCACGAAGTGCGTCGCCGCCTCCTGCCGCTTGGGGGTTTGGATCAAGGCATCCGTAGGCAACCCGCGCCACCCCGGCCTGCAGCAGCGCTTGGCTGCACGGGCCAGTGCGCCCATGATGGTTGCATGGCTCAAGCGTCACGATGGCAGTCCCGTTCCCTGCGCGTTTGCCGGCACTCCGCAGCGCGTCGACTTCGGCATGTGCGCTGCCGCAACTGCGGTGGTAGCCGTCTGCAACAAAGTTCCCGGCGCTGTCCAGGATGACGCATCCCACCATGGGGTTCGGCTCAGCACGTCCGTGTCCGCGCAAAGCAATCCGAGCAGCATGTTCCATCCACGGAATCAAGGCATTCACGGGGCGGCCTCAACACCCTCCGCCACCGCAGGAGCAGCACTGCTAGCACTGGTAAATCGGCTCGGTGCGCGGTTCATTCCCAGTGTTGTCTCCATCTCAATGTCTTCAGCAAGCGAGCGCGTCTTTGGCAGGGGCGCTGCTGCAGATGGCGTGCGCACGGTGGCAACAAGCACGTCGTCATCACCAATGCGGCCAGACCATTGCTCAACCGCTTGGGTGAGGTGCGATGACCATCGTTCCGGTGCGGGGGTTCGGCCGAGCGCTTCCTGCAGTCGTTCCAGTCCGAATTGCCTTCCAGAGCGATCGATTGCTTCATGCACGCCGTCGGTGACTAGCAGCAAGACGTCAGAGGCGCTGAGCACTATCTCAATCTCTTCATCATCAAATTCAGAATCGGAGACTGCGCCTAGTAGGAAGGTGGTGGAATCAAAGCGTTCGATTTTCCCATCGCCGCGGCGCACCCAGGCTGGTGGATGACCAGCGTTTGCATATCGAACGACGCCAGTGGCCGGGTTCACCTGAATAGCAAGCGCGGTGAGATACACCCCGTGCTTAGCGAGCGTGAGCGTGGCGTAGCGGTTCAGCGCGCGCAGCACCGTTCCCGGTGCGATGTCTGGATCTTCAGCAAGCAGTCGTTCTACTTCACCCGAGAGCCGCGCAACGGTGAGGGCGCTCGCCATTCCGTGACCAGTCACATCCATCATCACGATGTCCACGCGACCGTTGTCAGTCACGCTTGCATGGATAAAGTCGCCACCAACCTCGTTCGCAGGCACGTAGGCGAAATCGAATTCCAGTTGCGGCGAACGCAGTGGCTTTGGAAAGAGGGCCATTTGCAGGGCGCGCGCCTGTGAAAGTTCGCGGCGCATCGAGAAATAGCCCTTGGTCACCATGCGCCGATCAAAGCGGCGCCGATGCGTGCGCAATCTCCACCAGTTGATGACTAGGCCGGGCACGAGCATGAATGGCACGCCGACCAGCATGATGACCACTTGTCCCATCCCGATTTTTCCGGCAACCTTCAGGATCACCAGTTCAAGAATGAACATGGAGACAAGCGGATAGATGGGGCGCAGACTTTCGCGCGGACTCCATGGAAGGAAAATGCTTGGCAGCACATGGAGAAAGAAGATGTACGACAGTCCGGCAGCGCCGGCTTGCTCGGTCTGGGTGGTGAAGAGGAGTTGTGTTGCTAGGTCAGCGCCGTAGGAGATGGCGCCAATCTGCAGGATGAACCAGTTGGCAGCGCGCAGGGTCTGCTCGCGAGTCTCTAACTTTGGGCGCACGGCGGTGAAGGCGCGTGCGGCGACCGCAAGTATCAGGATTGTGCCAAGGATGGTGAGTGTCAGAAACTCTGGTGCGTTCTCGCGGAGTGTTTCAAGTTGCTCGCGACTGGCGTCGCTGGTGGTGACCGTTGCAAGATCGGTGTTCTTGGTGAGGCGATACACCAGCAGGCCGCCCATGGCTACCAGCAGTGAAAGCAATTGGTAGGCAATGGTCGAGCCAAGCAGCCACCCGAATCGGCGACGGAGCCAAGACTCCATTTCCCGTTCGTATTCCGCCTTGAAAAGCGTGCCTGCCACTGCTTCAGCCATGGGTATAGGGTAGTGAAAGGGGGCCCGTCACACGGACGGGCCCCCATGGGTTAATCAGCTTAATAAGTCAAGCA
>JBIKQN010000332.1:0-2885 GCA_044349615.1 Phycisphaerales bacterium | reverse complement strand
TGGGCGCGTGAATGCACCCCGCCCTCTCCTCTATGCACCGGGCGTTGCGACGCCTGCACTGGTTCGTCTCCAACAAGATGTTGCAGCGGAACAGGCTGAACGGCTTGGGCTGTCTGCATCCGCGCGACAATTCCTTTCACGCGTTGTTGCCGGAAGCGGCATTCATCAGCGCGCAGCGGTGTTGCCGCTTGCAGATGTCCTCCCGATGACAACCGCCGAACGGATGCGCGCGTTTCACCTCCATGCGCCGGCACTTGCCGAACAAGCCGCGCGTGGGGCGCTCGCCAATGCTGGGATCAGCGCGCAAGAGATCACGGACCTTGTCATTGTCACCTGCACTGGTTTCCGATCGCCGGGCGTTGGTCTAGCGGTTGCTGCATCCATGGGTATGCGCGATTCTGTTCGCCATATGCAAGTGGGTTTCATGGGCTGCTTCGGCGGCGTCACTGGACTTCGAGCCGCTGCTGGCCTGGCGTGCGCGGACCCGCATGCGCGCGTGCTCTTGGTGTGCGTGGAACTCTGCTCGTTGCACTTTCGACCAGACGCTGACCCGCAGAACTTAGTGGCCATCACGCTGTTTGCTGACGGCGCAGCGGCGGCGGTGATTTCGTGCGCGCAGTTGCCGGGTGAGGCGATGGCGGCGATCGGCGCGGGACGCAGCCGCGTGATTCCGGGAACGGAAGATCACATGACATGGACCGTGACCGACAGCGGCTTTGCCATGACGCTGGCACGCGAAGTGCCGGAAGCCGTCGAGAGTGCCATGCGCGCATTTGTTCGGCTGGGTGCGGCGGCGAATGCAGGAACGGACGCAGGAGTGAATGCAAGCGCGAATGCCGCAGTGAATGCAGACGTGATCTTGCATCCCGGAGGCGCCGGCATCATCGATGCGTGCGTGCGCGCGGGTGTAGTGCATGCGGGTGAGCCAAGCGCAGAGATACCGCGCTCCGTGTTGCGCGACCACGGCAACATGTCAAGCGGAACGGTCTTGTTTGTCCTTGACCGCATGCAACGAGCGGCGGCCATGCATGATGGCATCGCGCCTTGCGCTCTGCGGCTACCGGCGCTTGTAACTGCGTTTGGCCCTGGATTAACGGTGGATTCCGTTCAACTCAATGATCCGGCACCAACGTCACCCATCAGCGCCAGTGCATGATGGTGATGGAGCCAAGTGTCTCGGCTGAATCCGGCGCGGGGAGACCCGGCGTCTGCGCCAAACGCTGCACCTCACCCAGTGGCCCAATCACAGAAACGGACTGCTTCACGGCACCAGTATTCGCCGCAAGGACCTGAGCTCGAGCCGCTGCCCAATCAATCTTGCGCGAGGCCTCTGAAGCAAGATCAAGTTCATTGTTGAACTCGCCGGGCGGTCCGGCAATCACAAAGTCACGGCGCCCCGTCACCCACGACATCGAATGTGCACTTCCAGCGTTCGTCACAATCACTTGCGACGCGCGAAGCCGCTCGGCATGACGCTCCAAGAGTGGCCATGGATACTTGCCAGTGGCGAGTGCCGCTTGTGGATATAGAAACTGGATCGCAAGCAAGACCGGCACCGGGGCAATAGCAGTACGCAGGAGCCACGCGCGTGCGTGAGGTGCTTTCCAACTCCACACATCGAACTGTGCCCACATCAAGAGCGCTGCTCCCATGTAAGCAAATCGCAATGACTCGCCGGACTCCCAGAGCACCGGAATGCCGAATGTACGACCACCGAGCACCGCAATGACGAGTGAAGCAACCGCCGCAAGCCGCACGATCGAACGCGCAACGAGTGCGAAACGGTCCAGCGAAATCCGCCCCGATGTCCGGGCGCGGACGAGACCGATCGAAACGAGCACTGCCACAGGCGCAAAGAGCGGAAGTACATAGGTTGGCAGTTTGCCGCTACTCAATGAGAGAAGCGCAATCGGCGCCACCACCCATGCAACCATGTAGCGCATGCCCGAGCGCCACTCGGTTGCGTCGCGCAGGCCCTTCCATGCGTTGGGCCATGCAAGCGTCCAGAGGAAGGCGCCGATGGGGAACACCACCAAGAAATGCCACCATGGTTCTGGGTGTTGGTTGGAATCCGGACTCGCTACACGCCGGAAGTGTTCCACCACAATGAAATATTCCCAGAAGCCTGGCTCAGCCCGGTGGATCATCCACGCGAAGGGCGCAATGGTCAGCGCCGCCGCGCCGAGTGGAATCCATGGCATGGTGAGCATGTCTTTCCAGCGTCGTTCCCATGCAAGAAACAGCAGCGCCGACACGCCAGGAATTGCAAAGGCAAGCAGACCCTTAGTGAGGAACGCGAAACCAGCAGCGATACCTGCAAGCGCCAACCAGCCCGCACGCACACGGCCCTGCGCGGTGCATCCGCAGTACAGGGCACCCATAGACAGTGCAATGAACGCAGCGAACGGCGGATCAAGGATCGCCACCGTTCCAACGATGAGCGGCGCAAGCGTGGTTGCCTGCACCAGAAATGCGAGCGGTCCATCTTCGCGGCGACCAGTGATGCGCACTGCCATCCATGCTGCAACAAGCGCCACCACAAGCGTTGCCACCGCGCTTGGCAGCCGAATGGCAAATGCGTTCTGCCCGAAGGCGGACATACTTGCTGCAGTGAGCCAGTATCCAAGCGGTGGCTTTTCGTAATAGACGAAGCCAGCCATGCGCAGCGCCAACCAGTTGCCGGACTCCACCATCTCAGCGGGAATGATTCCATAGCGCGGCTCGTCAGGAACCACCATCGGGCGCACGCCCAATCCGGCAACGCTCAGCGCCACAAACAAGAGAGTGCAGATGATCCAGTTGCGGCGTGCGTCCATGCACCATGAATGCTAGCCGCCAACACAGAGCCAGCCATCCCGACCGGGGATGGTCCCGCGTGCAACACG
>JBIKQN010000331.1:0-2893 GCA_044349615.1 Phycisphaerales bacterium | reverse complement strand
CTGGATCCCCCAGAGAGCGAACACGGCGGCACCAATGCGCGGTGTGCCGGCGCTTGGGTCATAGAAACTTGCAATGAGTAGGAGCATTGCTGCAAAACTCAGGCCGAAGGTAGTGAATGCGATGCGTGGACTCGGTGCCTGTTGCGCGGCGCGATGGAAGGTGAGGTCAAAGTAGGGCGTTAGAAAGAAGCCAGCGCAGAGCGTCGGAAATGCGAACGCAAGCGGGAGGGACTCGATCATGGGAGTGATCGGCAAGCGCTCATCGGTGGGTGTTGGGTCAATGCCGCCTGGTAGCAGGACAACGAGCGCAGATAGCACGGTTACTGCTGTGCCAGCGGTGCGCCAGAATGGGTTGCCGCGAAGTGCTAGCAGTAGGCCAAGAATCAGGAGTCCGATAGGAGTACCTGTGGCGGCAATGGTGTTGAGCGCACCGGGCGCGAGGGTAGCTGAGGGAAGATTGGGACCGACTAGAAAGTAATTGGCAGCCCATCCGGCGAAATAGCACTGGTATGCAATGGTCACGGCGCTGAAGAGCGCACAGGTCCAGCCGAGTCGAGCCGCGAGGGTGCGGGAGCGTTGCGCATTAAGAACGAAGCCGAACGCGGCGCAACCGAGAACATTGGGCACAAAGAATGCCCAGAATCCGGGCCAGCCCCAGAGCCGGAGCATCATGAAGGGGAGATACATGCCGATGCACCAAGTCCAACTGGACGTGCAGAACAGGCCCCATTGGATGCTCTCAAGAGTGCGCCTCACCCCCACAGTGTAAATCCGTTCTTGGTTACGGTGTAACGGATTTATTCTTGCGCCGTTCGAGCTTTGCTTTGATCATCAGTTTCGGCGTGCAATGGAACGTAATGTCGCACTTGCCTACGAGCGGTGCCTTGATGCCCGGTTTGTGAACATGCTGCCGAATTTCCATCTCTAGCGGGATGTTGAATTCGCCTCCCGACCGCAACTTCTCGTCGAGATCTCCCGCGTTCATCACTTCGTACATGGCCGGCCCATAGCACGGACGCATGAACCGATACCGCATCTCCTTGCACACCACGATGTAGTCACTGCCGCAACGGCCGAAGAGATACAGCCCGCCCGCAACCTCGCTGTTGCCTAGAAGCGCCGCTCCCGCCATCGCGTTGTACCAGTTACGGTTCACCCGCCGGAACGGAAGCACCGCCACGAAACTCTGCTTGTCCACGCGCTTCATCGTCAGGCCGGACCGAAATGCATAGGGCAGCCAAATCGATGCGCATGCCTTGCGCACGATATTGCTCTTCATGCTGACGCGACTAATCCACGCCTCAATCCGGTCAAGGAGACCGAACGCCGGTAGGGCCGTGCGCGCTGAATTTCCGTCAGCGGCGACTCGGGTGTTTACGGGGTTGGGTTCGGCGTTGGCAGACGACATTTCGGGGAAATGGATACTACCCGCCGCCGCACAGGCGTTCAGCGTGCAGCACACGTCGGAATCGTGTGAAATCATCGGTTATGCAACACCTTGCGGTCTGTTCCTGGAGTTTGCGCACCGATTCCCCGGACGCACTGGCCGATGCCGTCATTCGCTGCGGCATCAACGCCGTGCAGTTGGCACTCGTTCCCTGCATTGAGAAACCCACGGAGTGGGGCAACGCGATCGCTCATCTACGCTCGCGGGGCATCGCGGTAGTCAGCGGAATGCTTGCAACTGTTGGCGAGGATTACTCATCACTGCAATCCATTGAGCGCACTGGTGGCGTCCGGCCCACAACAACATGGGCGCGCAATCAAGAACTTGCAGCTGCAACAGCAGAACTCGCAAGCAGCAATGGCGTCACGCTTGTGACACTGCATGCAGGCTTTCTCCCACACGATCATGCGAACCCAGAGCGCGCCGTGATGATCGACCGTCTGCGCGTGATTGCGGACGTCTATGCAGCGCACAAAGTGCGCGTGGCCTTTGAGACTGGTCAAGAGGATGCGGTCACTTTGTGTTCGGCGCTCGCAGATATCGCGCATCCAAATGTTGGCGTGAACTTTGATCCGGCCAACATGATTCTGTACGGCATGGGCAATCCTGTGGAGGCGCTGCGCGCACTCGCGCCGCACGTATGGCAGATCCACATCAAAGATGCGGTTGCCACGGCAGTCCCCGGGACATGGGGTCGTGAGGTGGTTGCCGGCACTGGCGCGGTCGATTGGACAGCATTCTTCGAAGCTGTGGCATCTCTGCCGCGGGCGGTTGATTTAGTCATTGAGCGCGAAGCGGGACCCACGCGTGAGGCAGACATCATGGTGGCGGCCTCGCTTGTCCGTGCCGCTCACTCCCGTGGCGTGTAACTCCTTGGTGCTACCTTCGCACATCTCAATCCTCATCATCGCCTAACATTCTGCCATGCCTACCTATGTCTACGCCATCATCAAGCCAGACGGCACCGAGGGCGAGATCTTCGAAGTATTTCAGAAGTTGAGCGACCCCACGCTGACGCATCACCCCGAAACGGGTGAGCCAGTCCGGAAGTTGATCGTTACTCCGCAGGTGCAGACATCAAGCGACACGCAACGGTTTTCCAAGAACAATCTGGAACGTCTCGGATTCAGTCGCTTCGAACGTAAAGGCGACGGTCACTACGAAAAAACCGCGGGCACTGGACCGGACACCTTGAACGCGCAAGATTGATTCGGTGCGCTGGAAGTTGTACGTCTTCATGGTGCATTGATGAAGGTGTCATGAATCACCTCGGCGAGTGCGTGCTAGGTGGCGTTTGATCACAGCCGGCCTACTTACTGGCTCGCAATCGCCTTACGAGGACAGCGGCTGAGCGCCGCTTTGTCCTCTCCGGCGAGTGCGTGCCAGGGAGGCGTTTGATCACAGCCGGCCTTCTTACTGGCTCGCAATCGCCTTACGAGGACAGCG
>JBIKQN010000038.1:0-8780 GCA_044349615.1 Phycisphaerales bacterium | reverse complement strand
CGGGTGCCAACCGGACGAACAGTTTCGGTCGAGGCTAAGCGGAACCTGGTGGAGCGCAGCCGTCCGCGTCCGAGGGTCCCGCGCGCAACGGAGGGTGCGGTGAAATACTCAACTCACTCCCCGCGGAAAATGGGGACAGGGGTGGACGGCACTTATTTAAAAAGGCCCAGAGCGCGGCACTTCGTCCGCGCTCCTGAGAACCGGCGCCGAGGCGCCCGTCCGGGTGTCTGTTCTCGCTGCTCAGCAGAGCGCGAGGAAAGCGAAGGCAGCCAGAATGAGAATGCGGCGGGCGTTCTCTTCGACTGAGATCACATGGGTTGCTGCAATGGCTACTGCGCGCATGGTTCTTGTCTTTGCTTTTCGAGTACTTGAGGCGCGGGGGACGGCGCAAGCCGTTGACCCCCCGCGCTACGATGTAAGTCTTGCTCAATACACCCCACTCGTCCACTCCTGTGAGCATGAAACAGGCTCAAACTTGTGAAATCATCATGATTATGCGGTCCTTAGCGGTCAAATTAGTGGTTCTCGGACTTATCGGTGGAAGCTTCTGGCTCTCCCGGACAGTTTCTGCCGGCGCGCAGCCACTTCAAACCGCGTCAGAAATCCTCCCAGATCCGGCGAATGCGGTGTCCACCTTCTTTGCTGCCCGCGCATGGCTCAATGCAGGCGGGACGGGGCCCGTTGTAGCCACCCCCGCTGATGTCCACAGCGTGGCCGTGGTGCTCCGCCTCCGCGGTCGAATGGTTGGCATGGGTAAAGACGCCGGTGATTCCGACAAACGCGGGTCGGTTGATCGCGCACTCCGCTCCGCCCTGACAGATGCGCGCACGCGCCGCACATCACAACCAGCAACCACAGGCGAAAGCGATTCGATCGGGACACTTGTCACGCTTGAACTTGAACTTGCAGGCGCACGAGAGCCGCTCATCGGTCGAACCTTTGAAGAAGTGGCACGCAGCATCGAACCCGGCGAATGCGGATTACAACTCACCGACGCTTCGCGGACTGCCTATGAACCTGCCTCGCACCTCCTTGCGCGTCGCATGGCATCACCAGTGTCACGCGCCGTGCTCGCCATGGTCACTGAGTTGGGCCTGCCACCGCGAGATCTTCCCGACCTGCAAGCACTTGGCGGGAATACCGCCATGTATGCATCGCATTCGATTCGACTTGCACAAATCGAGCCAACAAGCAATCCCTTCACGCTCGCTCGTGTCTTACCCGCGGTGTCGACCTCGCCTGCTTCACGCGCGGATGCTGCGGTTGCATGCGCCAAAATCATTGCGCGCCTTGCTGCGCAACTTGAAGTTGCACCTACTACCGATGGCCTCCCGGCAGATGCAGGTGCGCAAATTGCTCGCACTGGTTTACGCGGCGATTATGTGATTGCCGCCGATCGCTATGAGCCTTTCGCCGCTGGTGCCACAGAGCAAGCTCTATGCGCATGGGCAGTTGCGCGCGCTGCGGCAACGGCAGGCTTTCCAGAATCACTGCGAAATCAGGCTCGAATCACTGCACTCGGCGTACTTCACGCTTTGGCCGACCGCGACAACTCTGAGACCGATCCAACGTCCGAGCCTGCAGCGGTCGCTTACGCCATCCTCGCCATGGCAGAGCTTGCCAGTACGGGACAACATCCACCGCACGATGCGCCCTTCACAACGTCGCTATCGGGTGCCCTCGAACGGCTACTTGCGCCGGCAACGCTCGCAACGCTCCGGCCGCATGTGCAAGCCGCCGCTCTTGATGCCGCTGCTGCACTTCAGGCAGCGGGAACGCCTGTTCTTCCTGAGAAGGAACTCATCGCCGCATTGAACGAAGCATGGAAATCGATTGAGCCTGCCGAACTTCCGATTGTGGCGCCACTTCTCATTGACGCTGAACAGCGCTTCATGCCATCTGCAATTGAGCAACGCCTTGCTACGCATCGTGACGCTCTTGATGCAGCGCGAACTGTTCTCATGGGAACACAAGTACGCGCGGAACAAACCGAACGATCATCAGCGCTCCTTGATATGCCCGGGGCATATCCAATGGCTGGCTCATCGGCCGGGAGAATCTCTGCGCAGTCAACACGCCCACACGTCTTCATGGCGATGCTCGCTGGTATGCCCGCAACCCGATCGGCTGTCCGTGATGAGCAAGATCGCAACACCTTGGCACTTGCCAATCGCTTTGTTCAGCAATTGCAGACATCATCAGTCATCGCGTACTGCTCACCCGCGCCCGAACGCGCGCATGGCGGGGTGCTCGCCTCCCCTGCTGATGCATCTCAGCCGGTGGCAGCGCAGGCATTCGCCATCTTGGCCCTCACCGAGTCCGAACGGGCGTTTGAGCGATTGGCACAGCCGACTGCCCAAGAAGCACCGCGGAAGCCCTAAGGCTGGAGCGACCCCTCCCCGCTCCTTGAGAACCATGACGATTCCGGGATCGGATACCCCTACCCCAACCGTACACTCAAGAAGCGCGGACTATCCGCGGGCACGGTTCACGCTAGGAGATATCCATCATGCGCATCCAGACCAGTATCAGTGCCGTGCTCGGACTAGCCACTCTGTTGGCTGTCGCTCCGGCTTCGGCACAGAATCTTTCTGAGCGCATTAACACCGTGCTCGAGCAGCGCGCCGCGAAGCAGGCCACCGCCAAGGGGCCAATCTTGCGCTCGCTTCTCACCACAAGCGTCAGCGTGAAGTTTGATCAAACCAAGGCGAAGGAAGCGTTCGCCTATCTCAAGCAACTCATCAACGTAGAGATGGTTGTTCGTTGGTCGGACGATCCTGGCGCATCGGATGGATTGGATCCCGAAGCGCTCCTCACCTTCGAGATGCGGAATGCGCAAGCGTTGGTTGTTCTTGAACGAATGATTGACATGTCCACTACAGAGCCCGCCACGTGGCAGTTGCGCCAGGGCTACCTTGAAGTGGGAACGAAATCGCGGCTCAATGCACGCGGCTCGCAAGAGACGCGGATCTATCCAATTCGCGATCTGCTCTTTGAAGCACCAACGTTTGACAACGCACCTGAATTCAACCTGAGCCAATCCGTGCAAACTGGTGGCGGTGGTGGCGGCGCCGGTGGTGGCGGCGGCGGTGGCGGTGGTGGATTCGGTGGTGGTGGCGGCGGCGGAGCTGGCGGTGGCGGTGGTGGCGGCGGCGGCGGCGTGCCCTTTGGTACTCCCGGCGAACCACCAGAGCGTCGAGCGCCGGAAGAGAAAGCCGAGGAACTCATCGAGCTGATCAAATCCCTTGTAGAGCCTGATGTTTGGCTCGACGACAGCGTTGCATCCATTCGCTACTACGACGGATCAATCATTGTCCGAGCACCGGACTATGTTCAGCGCCAAGTCGCGGGATACGGCTCACTTCCAGCCGCGGCGCCTGCTCGCACGGGTGGGCGATACGTTGATATCACGGCACCGATTGGCGTCTCCAAGGTCACTGGCTTTGGAACATCCACGGTGACGGGCGCTACCGGTGGCGGCAGTACTGGTACTGGCGGCGGCGGCAGTGGCGGCGCTGGCGGCGGCGGCGCTGGCGGCAATGGCGGCGCCGGCGGCGGCTCGTTCATCCCGTCAGGCGGCGCACCCACAGGACCCGGTGGCAGCGGCGCCAAAGGCAGCACCCCGCCTGCAACGGCGCCTGGCAGCGGCGCGAAACCGTGACAGGACGCGTTCGCGCACACAACCATCGCACCATTCGATCTGACCTGCGCAACTGCACAGGGGACGGTGTCACCCATGCCTTCATGGTTGGACTGGGCGAAACCAACTTTCCGCTCTTTGCGCTTGCGCTTGGAAAGGGCGACGCTGTCGCCGGACTCGTCTCCACCGTGCCGCAACTTGTGGGCGCAGTGATGCAAACATGCGCACCCTGGGGCATCGAACGCCTCGGCTCGCCGCGACGCTGGATCATGATGTGCGCCACTATTCAGTGCTTGAGTTTCCTGCCGATGGTGGTGGCGGCCATGATGGGCGCCATGCCAACATGGATGCTGTTTGCCGTTGCAAGCTTGTACTGGGCCGTGAATCTTGGCGCGGCGCCCGCTTGGAATACCTGGGTAGGCGCCCTCTTTCCACGCCGCATTCGCGTGCGATACTTCGGATGGCGCTCGCGAATCTATCAGGTGTCAATCATGGGTTCGCTCCTCGTCGGCGGATTGGTGTTGATGCTCGGCGACCCCGGTCGCGCGCAACGACTGTTAGGCCTTGATATGGGTATTGATCTCGGACTCATGGCGGCGTTTGCCACCGTCTTTGGAATAGCAGGACTGTGCAGGCTGTGGAGCGTGCTTTTCCTGAAACGCCAAGGCGAAGCACCCGGACTCAACCTTAAGAATCATCGCCGAGTGGGATGGATTGACTTCGCACGCCGCGTCCATGGTGGCGCGGATGGACGACTGCTCGGCGCTGTCGTCTTGATGACGATTGCGGTGCAGGTGGCACAGCCCTTCTACACGCCGTACATGAGCCGACAGTTAGGCTTCAGTGATGCCGCGGTGCTCGGGATGATTGCTGCGAGCTTTGCAGCAAAGAGCCTGACTGCCCCACTCTGGGGCCGGATTGCACAACGCCACGGCGCCCGCAGACTCTTTGTTTGGGGTGCACTGGGAATCGTTCCACTCAGTGCATTATGGCTTGCGAGCCACTCATTCTGGTACCTGCTTGGATTGCAAGCACTCACTGGTGCAATGTTTGGCGCCTATGAACTCGGGTTCTTCTTCCTGGCACTTGAATCTATCCGCGAAGAGGAGCGCACCAGCATGCTTGCGCTCTTCATGCTGTTCAACAGTTTCGCGGCAGCAGCAGGAAGCATGATCGGATCGATAGCACTGACCGGCATGGGTTCGATGGAAACGATTGGCATGATGGGTGGTGCGTATGTGGCAATCTTTGCACTCAGCGCCGGATTCCGTGCGATGGCATTCTTTGCATGTACCACCGTTCGTGATGAAGTGGCGCATGCTGTTCCCATTGCCATGCAGACGCTTTCACTGCGACCATCCGCTGGAAGCTTTGATGTTCCAGAGCCAGCTTCCATTGAGGAAGCAGAAGCGATGAGCTCTTCGTGACGAGGTAGCACATTGAGTGAAGCACCAGTACAGAACTTCTCGCGTCGATTGATGGTGACCGTTGCCGCAGTGCTCACCGTGGCAGCAGTTGTTCGGGCTCCATTTCTTGCTGACAGCCTTTGGTATGACGAAATCGCATCTTTTCTTGGTTACTCAATCAACGGCCCGTGGGGTGCCATTGCCACTTACTACACCCAGGCAAACCATGTGCTGCAATCATTGTTGGCGTGGTGCTCTGGTGCAGTGTTGGGCGTGGATGAGGTGACCGTACGACTCCCAAGCTTTCTTGCTGGGCTCGGTGTGATTCTGGCGGTTGCATGGCTTGCCGTTGAAGCAGTCGGGCGTAACGCACAAGGCACGCGCCTAGCAGTGACGGCAGCATCCATCACTGCACTGCTTCCCATTGCCGTACTTCCAGCAACCGAAGCTCGCGGATATTCACTGATGATGCTGTTCTCCGCGCTGATGACCGCTGCGTTTCTACGCGGCCTCGGTATCAGAACGCGTACTTCATGGATGATCTACGCGGCGGTGTGCGCGCTTGGAATCTGGTCACATCTGGTCACCGTATGCGTTCCAGTGTTTCATGCGGCGTGGTGCCTCGCGGTGCTCATGCGCAAGCCAACACCGAACGAACCAAGAATCGATGCCAAGGCTGCAGGTGCTGGACTCATAGCTATTGGGACCGCTGCTTTACTCACACTCCTGTTCTACGCCCCGATTCTTCCTGCAATGTTCGCCATCCGAAGCGAATTCCGTGCACTTGATGGCAATGAACCAACCCTCTTTGGTCCGGAGGGATGGATGATGCTCCTCTCCATTGGCGGCTCATGGAATCTCTGGTCTTCACTTGCAGCATTGCCACTCGTAGTCGCTGGCGTAGCTGCAGCGACGCACAATCAAAGACTTCGCACTGCGCTCTTATTGTCACTCGGCGGAGCAGTGGTAGCACTTGCATTTCCACTCTTACTTGGCAGTTGGTTGTACGCGCGCTTCTTGGCCTTCACGGTGCCGGGCATTGCGCTCCTCTTGGCCGCCGGGATGCTTGAGATTCACAGGCGAAAGCCAAACGTGGCATACGCACTTGCGCTCCTTGTTGCCACCGCATGGCTTACATCACTTGCAATGCTTGGTCCACGCCAACAGATTCGAGAAGCCGTGAAGTATGTGGCTGAGCACCGAACACCGAGCGAAGGCGCCTTTGCCATCGGTCTTCCCGATGATGTACATCTCTGGTACTCCGTGCCCCTTGGTCTTGAAATGCCGGGCAGTGGTCCATATGGATCGCTCCTTGCAGCACGACTGAATGATTCGAATGCGGTATGGGCCGTACTTCTCTATCCGCGCACACTCACGGATGCAGCCAACCGCCTACGCAGTGAAGGCTTTATCGAGGCGGCGAGGTTCCCAGGGTGGATTGACCGTGGTGGCGGGGAGATCATCGTGTTCAAGCGCCGATAGCATCACTGGAATGCCCGGTACCTTTGAAATCATCTCCGAACGCGAAGAGCCCACTGGGTGGCGATTTGATGTGCAGGACATTCGTGCCGACGGCTCGCTCGCTGGCGTCGTACTGACGCTCTCATGGGCCGATTACGACTATTTCTGCCCGGACGGCTCGGTTGCACCCGAAGGCGTTGCTCGTGCTGTGCTTGACGTGGCCTGCGCATTGTGGCCACAGGGGATGCCAGCACGCCTTGATGCAAGCACTCCGCGTCGGATGGCACCTGATGCAGACCAGCGCATCACGGAACGGGTTGACATGCGATCCATGTGACGGCACCACTGGTGCGCGTGACTACATCGCGAGACTGGACGGATGCACATTGAATTGTCAGGACTTCATCAGCGGTCGCAGTTCACGCGGTCGGTGTACGAGCGGCACTTCCACCCAGAAGGTGCTTCCGCGACCAGCAGCGCTGAGCAATCCAACGGTGCATCCCAACAATTCAGCCAATTCGCGGCAAATTGCCAATCCCAGTCCGGTACCACCTGCTCGACGCGTGTGAGTTGCGTCAACTTGGCGGAACTTCTCAAAGATGGTGTCCTGCATATCTGCTGGAACACCCGGGCCGTGATCAGTCACGCTGATACGAACCACCCGCGCACCGCTTCGATCCAAGACCTCTGCCCCCACAATGACCACGCCATCCTCTGGCGAAAATTTCACGGCATTGGACATGAAGTTGTAAAGGATTTGCTGCAACTTCCCAGCATCGGTTTCTACGCGCGGGAGAGAATCCACCAGATGCTGCTCAAAGTCGATCCGCTTCTGCTGCGCCACTGGGCGCATGATCGCCTGCAATCCTTCTAGCAAATCTGTCACGGAAGTAGGGGTCATGGTCACTTCCATGCGCCCTGCCTCAATCTTGGCCATATCAAGCAATTCGTTGATCATGTCCAAGAGCGATCGACCGCTGCGTTGAATATTGTTGATGTAACGGAGTCGCTTGGGATCAGCCGCCGAGTCGATACGTGCAATCTCTTCAAGTAAGTCTGCAAAGCCAATGATCGAGTTAAGCGGAGTCCGCAACTCATGACTGACATTCGCCAAAAATTCGCTTTTCAGTCTGTTGGATTCACCAAGACCAACATTGGCCTCTGATAGTTCACCGATCTTCAGGTCAAGCGCTTGGTTCATTCCCGAAAGTTGCCGCTGCACGCGCTCGTTGGCATCAAGCATGCGGTTCAGGCTGTCGGCGAAGGATTCCACTTCATCGCGGGTGCGAACCTGCACTCGTGCGCCCTGCTCTCCGCGGCTCACACGCTCAGCAGTGTCCTGCAGTTGCCGGAGCGGCGAAAGTACATCGCGTCGGAGAATGACCCAGAGAAGCGTTACGGCAGTGGCCACCACGAGTGCGCCGCCGACCACCAATAGCCAGCGGATGAGCAGGAGGTCCAGGTCCGCGGATTCGGCCGCTGAGGAATCAAGGCTTGCGCCGCCAATGGCGCTTGCATCGTCCATAAGGCGATTTACCATCAGCCAGGTGCCGGCGACAACGATGGACGTAACTATTGCCGTGCCAATGCCGAAGAGGATCAACGCACGCGCGGCGAGCGAACCATTTCTTCGAGGCATGGCGGGGATGATAGGCTCAACCTTTCATGCGCAAACCAGGATGTAACGAAGACAACGTGCAGATGTCGGATGTGTTGTGCGACTTCTGTCTGCAGACATGGACCGAGGAACGCCCCATGGTGGAAGGTCACCAAGGAAGCTGCATCTGCGGCGACTGCTTGGCAGCTGCATATCGCGTCCTCGTGATGGTGGAGTCAGCCGTTCCCGAGACCCCGTCCAAGTGCATCCTCTGTCTTGAGTTGCGCTCGGAGCCCTCATGGCATGCACCAGCCGACACGGCGACCGCACGGGTCGATGGCGTCCAGCCTTCTGCATGCCGCCGCTGCGTTCGGCAGTCTGCGGCAGTGCTGCAAAAGGTCTCTGAATTTGGCTGGCGCAAGCCCACCGCGTGATTGCACCGATTTGCGATACCCTGCCCCGACATGGAGACGTACCTTGGCGAAGCCGATGAGAAAGTGATTGTGATCGTTGCCGATGGAGGCCTGAACAAGGGCACCGCCGAGCAAATCACTCAAGTGGTTCAGCAGGCGATCGATTGCGGCATCAAGGGCGTGATCATCGATTGCTCAAAGCTTGACATCCTTTCGAGTGCCGGGCTCGGCAAGATGCTGATGTTGCACAAGAAGATGAAGCA
>JBIKQN010000330.1:0-2917 GCA_044349615.1 Phycisphaerales bacterium | reverse complement strand
CTGCAAGCGCCCGAACTGGATCTGTCACCCAGTAGCCATACGCCACAAATCCGAGTGGTGCAATGGCAAGCGGCAATCCAAGAATTGGAACAAGCAAGCGGATCTCCCGCATACGGCCAGCGAGCGCAAGCCAGACTGACACGATGGTGATTGGCGCAAGAACGAGCGGTCCCTTCGTCAGACCAATGAGTGCAGAACTAGCCCAAAAAGCTGCTATCCAACCAACATGCCGTCGACCACTACTCACCGCAAACCATGCAGAGCACAGAGCCATCCACCACCAAGCAGTCAGCATCGGATCCGTGATTGCGAGTCGACCGACAACTTGAAAGAGCGGCATCACCGCAAGAAGTCCAACAGCCAGCATTGCCACGAGCGCACCGGCTGTTCGCCTTGCAAACACAAAGAGCATGAGCAAGGTGAGTGTGGATGCAATGGCACTCGGTAGCCGCGGCGACAAGTCCTCATGTCCGAAGTAGCGAATGCTCACCGCTTGCGCCCAGTAGGTAAGCGGTGGCTTGGTGACATGTAAGCGATCGCGCAAGACAGGTTGCAACCAGTTGCCGTGCTCAGCCATCCACCCGCTGACCGCGGCGTAGCGCCCCTCGTCTGGCGGAAACAAGGAGTGATTGCCTAGCGAATGCCAGATCAACATGATTGATGCCAGCAATACGCCCCATTGCGCCCAGCGCGGCGGATCACAGGGGCGTTCAGTCACTTGCATCCGGTCATTAAAGCCGCTTTCGGCGCGCCGTGCCGATCACACTTGTTCGTCACGACTGACAAGCCGAGCAAGCAGAACTGCCGGATAGAGCACGCCGATCAGCCCTTCAATCATGGCCAATGAGCGAACCATGGAATTCCCGGGGACGATGTCCCCAAACCCGATCGTTGCAAGGGTCACAAAGCTGAAATACACACAATCATTCCAGTTAAGCACACCGTTGACGTTGGCTGCGCCCGGCGTGACATGCAGCGCGTTGGGATCCATTTCTAGCATCTGTCTATAGAAAATAGCGCACACGACACCAAAGAGCATGAAGACCGCCACTCCCCCGTACACGCGATCACGCACGGGCCGCTTCCCAAAGAAGATCACCCGTACTAGTGCCACGATGATTACACCGTAGTAAATCACCAGCAACTTGCCAGGCCAAAGCATGATCCCTTGCTCGCCAGCCAGTGCTGGACTGAAAAACACTGCAGCATTGGAGGCAACCAAGAGAAGAACTGCAGCAATGGCCCACAAGCGCGTGGTGAGTAGCAGCACGCCCAACATGGGAATTGCCGCGTAAAGCATGATGACAAACGGAGAGACTGCACCGTTCCCACGATCAGAGAGCCAACTGAGTCCAATCAACAAGAACATGGCAATCATCAGTGGTAAGCAACTCGACCGAACCCGATCAATGGTGCGCCACCCATGGCCAACAACGTTGTGGGGCCATCTCTGTTGTGGTTCATTCATCGGTTGATCCATGTTGGTCTGCATCAGACCCCTGCCGAAACTACAGGCTGCGCGCCCCGCTCACTGACAAGAACCACCAAGAGATTGGTCACCATCTCCGCCTTTTGCTCGGCGGTAAATGTGGCAATTCCCTTGGCGGCGATTTGCTCCATGGCCAGCTCCACCATGCCGACAGCGCCCTCCACGATCTTCTGCCGGGCGGCAACCACTGCCGTGGCTTGTTGCCTCTGCAACATGGCCGCTGCAATTTCGGGCGCGTAACTCAGGCTGGAAATACGGCTTTCGAGCACTTCTACCCCTGCTCCGCGCAGACGACCATCAAGTTCATCCTTAAGCCGTAAACCAATGAGATCAGTGCTGCCACGCAAGCTCGTTCCGCCGGGCTCGGGTGAGTCATAGTGATAGTGGCTTGCCAGATTGCGCAGGGCTGCTTCACTCTGAATCTCAACATAGCGCTCATAGTTGTCAACGGCGAAGAGCGCTTCAGCAGTGTCCACCACACGCCAGACCACCACTGCGGAAATCTCGATCGGATTTCCATCAAGGTCATTCACCTTGAGCGGATGTCGCGAGCGTGCACCTTCTTGGAGGACCTGGCCAGCCGCATTCGTGACATTGGGCGCTTGCTGCGCGCCGGTCTCAAAGGTACGAACACGAAGAGTGATGCGCCGCTTGATGGTGAATGGGTTCGTCCAGTGCAGGCCAATAGCTCGCACCGTCCCGCGATAGTGACCAAACAACACCAACGCGCGGCTCTCGTTCGGATTAACAATGAAGTAGCCGATCAACGAAAGCAGAAACAACAGGCCACATGGAATTGCAAGCAGTCCCGGGACTGGCTCACTTTCGCGCGCGGCGGTCACCACGAGCAACACCGCAGCAACCAACAGTGCCACCGACACCGGCGCCAGTAGCCAGCCAGAGAAAGGGCGAAATTCGCGCTCATGAAATGTGCCGTCAAGCACAAGCCCTGATGCTGTTGCTGATGCTGATGTCGTCGGTTCTTCCATAGATGTCTCTCCTTAAAGTGATCGTACCCCTAGTCCCTGCGTGCACCTTGCCGGAATTACTTGCGCACCAGTACTGTATGGTGTACAGTACCAACCAGATGGCTGCCGATATCGCCGACAAACTCTTGCGCGACCTGAGCATTGGCACTGCTTGGCTCGTAGTACTTGCAGCCATCGCACGCGCGGCGTCACCGATTCATGGATACGAAATCGCGCGGCAGCTTGCAGAGGAGGCGCCAGAAGGACTCTCGTTCAAGCAAGGAACGCTGTACCCAATGCTGCGCTCCATGGAGGCGGATGGCTTGATTAAAAGCACACTGGTTGCCTCGCACGAGGGCCCAGCACGTAAGTGCTTCACGCTGACCACAGAAGGTCGTCGAGTCCTGAACTCATGGTGTGAAACATGGCGAACTACCAACAAGTGGGTCAACCGCGTCTT
>JBIKQN010000024.1:0-9706 GCA_044349615.1 Phycisphaerales bacterium | reverse complement strand
GGCAATCACCATCAGTTCTCCACTGCCCGGCACATAGGGCACCATCAAGAAGTAACTCGCACGTTGACTTGCTGCAATCCAAGTGAGCACCATCATGGCGAACGCGGCAATCAACAGAGTTCCACCCGCCAGACCGTCGAGGCCGTCCGTGAGATTCACCGCGTTTGATGTGAACGCAATCATGAATGAGCCAAGGAGCATGAAGGCAATCAGCCCCATCTGCCATACTCCGGGCGCAAGTTCAAGCGGTTGAATCACACCCTCAGTGGGCGCCGGCAAGTAGGTTCGTTGGAATGGAAGATTCAGTACATGCGCATCCGGAACGGTGGCTGCATGCCAGATGAACCAACTTGCAATCACGCCGATACCAAACTGAAACACCAACTTCTCCCAAGCAAGCAAACCATCGCGACTGCGCTTGCCACCGTTGCGCTTGTCGCGCGCGGCCTGCGTGAGCTTCATCCAATCGTCCCACGCGCCAACGCCCGCAAGCCACACCAGAACGATCATGGACACCTGCACGTACCGGCTATGCACCACATCAGCTAACAACACCGTGGTCAGAAACACACTGCCGCACAGAAGGATGCCGCCCATCGTGGGCGTGCCCCGCTTCGATGCCATGATGGCGTTCAAATCCTTGCCGTAGAACTCCGGGTCGTCGGTCACCTTCACCGAACGTAGTTTGGCGATCAGCGTGGGCATCAATACAAGCACAATGCCAAACGACATCAGCACCGCAAAGAACGCCCGGAACTCCAACTGAAACATCACCTGCACCACGGGGTACAGGCCCACTGAATCAAGCCAGTTCTGCAGGGTCTCTACAAGGGTGTAAAGCATGGGTCACCTCGCGGGTACAGCCGTCCCACCCGCCGCGCGGGCGGAGAGCGCCTCAACCAATCGTTCCATTCGGCTTCCGCGGCTTCCCTTCAGCAAAATCACATCTCCCGGCCGAAGCGCCGCGGCAATTTCAGCCACACCGGGGGCATCAAGCGCCGCCACGTGGATCACCTCCACCCCGACGCCCACCATCTGCCGCGCCGCATCGGCGGCGTATGCACTGGCCTCGCCCACAAAGACCGCTAGCCGCGCTCCGGCCGCTACCGCCGCGCGACCAACCTCAGCGTGGAGTTCTGCCGATTGATCGCCCAGCTCCAACATGTCCCCAAGCACCGTCACGCGCCGAGAAGCGCCCTCAGAGAGCTCCCGGAACCCCCGCAGCGAGGCCAGCATGGCGTCTGGATTCGCGTTGTACGCATCGTTGTAGACCGCGATGCCGCCGATCTCCTGGCGCGTCATTCGCATTTCAGTTGGGGTGACGGCCACAAGTGCCCCGGCGATCTTCTCGGCGGGAACCTCAAGCATCCGTGCACAGGCGATTGCCGCGAGGGCATTCATGGCGTTGTAGTCACCGGGCAGGCCGATGGAACATGTCCATTCCTCGCCGCTCGGCTCACGCACGCGCATCGACTGCCCACCGCCCGCCGCCACGCGCGAAACCATCCGCCACATGCACGGCTCACCCATCCCGAATGTCACCACGCGAACGCCCGGCTTCACGCGCGTTTCGATCGCCGCTACCAAGGCCGGCTGATCGCCATTCACAATGGCGATGCCCATGGAGCCAAGGCCGTCAACGATGGTTGCCTTCTCATCAATGATCGCTTCCACCGATCCCATGCCGCCTAGGTGTGCGCGTCCAGCCATGGTGACGATCGCAACATTCGGCGCAGCCATGCGTGCAAGTGGCGAAATCTCACCGGGGTGATTCATGCCAACTTCAACTACCAAGTAGCCATCCGTGCTACCGGCTGCCAGAAGCGTCAGAGGCACGCCAATATCGTTATTGAAACTCTTGGGCGAAGCACTCCCCTTCATGGTGCTTGCAAGCGCAGCATCTACAAGGCGCCGAGTAGTGGTCTTTCCGCTTGAACCCGTGATGACAACCACCTTCGAACGAAGTCGCCCACGCCACCAACGCCCAAGATCACCAAGGGCTATCCGCGTGTCACCCACTTCGATGAGCGGCAAGCCAGCGGGCCGCGCAAACGCGCCTGCACGACGATCGACCATCGCCGCAGCAGCGCCCTGTGCCGCGGCATCGGCCAAGAAGGCGTGGGCGTCAAACTTATCGCCGCGGAGCGCCACAAATAGCTTCCCGCGCATATTTTCACGGGTATCTGTTGCCACCCCCTGCATCATGAATGGGGCTGGTGCAAACCCCGGCCGCGGATCCGCCACAACAGGCGACACAATCCACTGTCCAGCGACTGCACTGCGAAGATCGTCTGCACTGACTTGCATGGGCGCTCCTTGCCATTGCCACGCGGGGTACGCCAGAAAGGCGATGCTCCCACACGCCCCCCGTCCGTGGAAGGCTGGCACAGCGTAACGGCGCGCGTGAGAACAATCTGTCGCCTTTGGCAGAACAGGCAGGGAATTTCCCGCGATTCGCTTGCCCCACAGCCACTTGCGACGAACAATGAAGGTGACGCGTTGGCGCAGGCAGGTTGTTCCAGCCCTCTAAGCGCGTAGCCCATCATTCTGAGGGTTCTATGAACAATTTCCACCGTCACTTGCAACGTGTTCTTGCAGCCGTTTGTGCCCTGTGTGTTGGCATCCTGCTCGCGCGCTCCGTGGGCCTGTGAGCCGGACATGTTCAGTTTTGCCAGATAATCTCTCAAGTTCCGGAAACCCACCGCCCGATGCCCATACGGTGGGGCGACAACGGTTCGCCCGATTGCTACTCGATATAGGAGATACGCATGAAGGGCTTCGAACTCGTTAAGGGCTGGGCACGTGAATTGGTTGACATCATGCTGCTGTTCATCGCCATTGGCGTCTTGGTTCAGATCATCTTCGGTACAGAGAGCACCTCGTACTTCGGCAAGATCACTGGCAACCTGATGGCTTTCGTGTCGCAGCTTGGTAGCGGTGGCTTTGTTGGTCTGATTGCCCTGCTGATCATCATCAGCATCTTCAGCAAGCGCACAAGCGCCACAAACTGACTGACGCTGGCGCCATGATCTTCATGATCACCATGAGCGCCGCATGACTGAACATCGACCCTCGGTGCATTGCACCGGGGGTCATGTCTTTTTTCCCCCTGCAACATGGTGGCGCCGGGCGTTCGAAGTCCGGCACGCTAGCTCACCCATGCCCCACTGTTCGCAGCGAATCAGCCGCGATACTTGCAAGCGCCAAGCGCGCCTCATGTCGGTCGTCAAAGGGTCGTGTTTGGGTACCAATGATCTGGTAATCCTCATGGCCTTTACCAGCAATCAGCACGATGTCGCCCGGGCGCGCACCAGTGACTGCTAGGGCAATCGCCTGAGCACGGTCAACTTGACGAATGACCTCTGGGGCAGAACTTCCCGCCGGCTGACCAGCAAGTACTTCGTCAATGATGGCATCGGGATTCTCAGTGCGCGGATTGTCACTCGTCACGATCACCCGATCAGAATGGGCACACGCCACTCGCATCATGCGCGGACGCTTCGTGCGATCCCGATCACCACCGCATCCAAAGACAGTCACCAGACGGCCGCCCGGACCAACGAGCGGTCGTAGCGCAGTCAAGACATTGAGCAGCGCATCATCGGTGTGCGCGTAGTCCACAAGCACCGCATATGGATCGGTTGGTCGAGTCACTGGCTCAAGGCGCCCCGGAGGAGCAACACACGAGGCGAGCGTTTGCTCAATCACATGGGCAGGAACGCCGATCGACCATGCAGCGGCCGCAGCCTGCAATGCATTCATGGCATTGTGCCTACCAACAATGGGAAGCTTCACGCGCAGGGTGCCCCATGGCCCCGCAAATGTTGCATCCTGCCAGCCAAGTTGCGCAGCGTGAATGGTGGCCGTGCATTCAGCCAAGGTATCAGTGCGCTCGCCTTCTCCGCTCACGCTGCAGCGCAATACCTTGGCCGCACATTCCTCAATCATGACCTGACTCCAAGGATCATCCACATTCACAATCGCGGTCCCACTTGCTGGCAGCATTCGAAACAAGTGACGCTTTGCAGCTGCGTATGACTCCATGGTCTTGTGATAATCAAGATGATCACCAGTCAAATTACTGAAGATTGCTGTTTCAAAGCGAAGCGCATCGGCGCGACCTTGATCAAGTGCGTGACTTGAAACCTCCATCGCGCATGCTGTGCACCCATTGCGCACCATCCGTCCAATCGAGTGCGAAAGTTCGATCGGTCCCGGCGTCGTCAGACTTGCACGCGTTGATACCGCGCCATCATCAATCGCCACAGTACCGATCAAACCACATGGAGAACCTGCCGCACGCACAAACTGCTGCACCAGATACGCCATGGTGGTCTTGCCGTTGGTGCCTGTGATTCCAATGAGTTTCAGCCATTCACTTGGCGAGCCTTCAAGTCGGTCTGCAAGAATTCCAGCGAAGCGAACAAGGTCGGTTCCTTCGGGCATGGCAATGCGAACTACATGTGCAGCATCAGGATGACCAGCGCACGGATCCGCACCCGTATGCAAGATGGCCACCGCGCCGCGCGCAACGGCATCGGCCACGAACGCACGACCATCCGAAGCCGTGCCTGATCGTGCTACGAAAAGACATCCTGGCTTCACCGTCCGGGAGTCATCGGAGATTGTCTCAATCTCAAGAACAGACTGGCGAAGGTCTACGGGGAGCGGCATGAGCCGAGAGAAGAGCACGGTGAGTTTCATATGCAGTCCTTTGCCATGAACGAGCGACGAGAGGTTTCAGAAGAGTCGATCCGCAAACCAGTGCAACAATCTACTCCCCCACTGCCACCATTACTCCGCGCGAAAGAGCCGCTTGGCACAACGGCCCACCACTTGGCACGATGCTGCATCGAACGCACCGCTGATCACCCCGCCCGCAATCGGCACCAACTTGGAAACGCTGCGAGCCCCCTTGGCGCCCGTCTTTGCGATGAGTTGCGCGCCGACATCCCGGTTGATCTGTGTGATCGTTCGACCGCCTACGCGCTCAATAGCACTGAGGACGGCGTGTCGACCCATAGCCACTCCCGCGCCCTTCAGTAACTTCGACGCGCTGGCGTCGCCAATGAGCGCCAGCAGTACCACGGTGCGAACCTTGTCTGAACGCGGGTCATGCCCGTAGATCGATGCAATCGCCGCGGCCATTCGCGCCTGAATGAGCCACGATGCAGCCACGGATGTCGGAATGGAAACCGGAAGCGTGATCACGCCACCAAGCCCAGTGATGAATCCGGAGGTGAAGTTCTTTGACGTCTCCCAACGGATCAACGCATCAACGCGCTTGTCATTGGACGAGTAACCGTTGTCAATCCGGTAGCGCTCCGCAAGTTCGTCGGCGCTCTGGAGCGGCGAAATTCCAGCGATCGATCGATCGGTAATCCAGTTCGCCAATTTCAACGCATCGCGCTTGAGATCCTTGATGTCCATGACTTCAAGCGTAGCGCGTTGCAGCCTGTAATGTGGGTCCGGAGGGTGGCGCGCAGAGCAAGCCAAGTTACTCCGCTGGCCGAGCCGTCAGCAAGAATCGGGGACCTCGCCAACGGCGCACACGAATATCGCGCAGGCCGGCCGCCTCCGCAAATTCCACAGCCTGCCGCATACTGAATCCATTCTTGACGCTCAACATGGCGTCGCGCCGCGTTTCTGCGGGCGAAGTAAGAGTGGCAAACCATGCGCCGGCAATCCCGAATCCGTCGTGAATCAGGTCGTTCCAGATCACGGCGTGTCGCGCCACACGCGACATGGACTTCAAGGCCCCCACGACTTCCTCATCAGGTAAGTGGTGAAGCATGAGAGAGGCATGCGCAGCGTCGAAGGATTTCGCCCCAAGGACGGCTTCTGCCTGCAACACATCAACCACTGCAAACGACAGCCCGTCCATGGATCCATGACCGCGCGCCATGTCCACCACCAATGGATTCCGGTCCGTGGCCACACAATGAGCCACCCACCCACGCCGCCCGGCGCGGGTGATGAAACTCCGGGCGATGTCCCCCACGCCAGCGCCGAAGTCCACCACTGAGACCTGCTGCCCGCGGGTCGGTGCCATCCGGTGAACCAGCGTGTCCACGATGGCCGTCCCGGAGCCCGTAGCGGCGTTGAACTTCACCAGGAATCGAAACTCGTTGCCCAGGCGGGCCGGATCAGGATGAGCCTCGTCCATGAGCTCATGGCCCGTACTCCGTTTCGTCCGTGGGATAGGTGCCATGAGTTGCGCACGGTACCCGCGCGTCCTGTGCAGGACATGGCCGCTTCCCGCCGATGAACTGAGCGCGGTCGGAGACCGCACCGATGCTCGATGCGTTCCGGCCGATGCTGGACCACTGGGAGCAACGGTTTATCACAGGAGGTCGATATGTCTGCACCCAACTCATCGGGCGCCGGGGAAAAGTCTTCAATCCGGCTCATTGCTTCCAACGGATTCGGCATGTTTATGCTTGGGATCGCCCTTGCTCTTGGCGGGGCATTTGCCTCGCAGAGCGTGGCGAAAGCCATCATCACTAGCCGCAGCGCAAGCAGCATCAAGGTGAAAGGGTCGGCCAGCGTTGACCTCCGGGCAGACAGTGCGCGATGGGTAACCACCGTGACTTGCCGGGGCACCACTCTTCAGGCGGCCTATGCAAGTCTTGCCAAGGACATGGATCGCCTCCAGCAATTCATGCGCACCAACAACTTCACCGAGACCGAGGCAAAGACTGGCGCTGTATCTGCGTCCAATCTCATGGGTAAGGACGTCAAGGGGAACAACACCAACAAAATTGAGTTCTATCAACTCACTCAATCAATGGAAGTGCTGAGCCCCAAAGTAGAGGATGTAGCGAATGCTGCACGCAATGTCACGCAGTTGATCAAGGATGGCGTTGACATTTCGAGCGGTCAGCCGGCGTACTTGGTGTCTAGCCTTGAATCAAACAAGGTGGATCTTCTTGATCAGGCAACACGCAATGCCATGACTCGCGCCGAAACGCTCGCAAACGGCAGCGGCTCATCTGTGGGCGCACTCATCAGTGCAAATCAAGGCGTGATCCAGGTTGTTGAACGCGGAACCACCGGGTCGAGTGACTACGGCGAATACGACACGCGCACTATTGAGAAGACGATGCGCGCCGTCGTCAGCTTGGAATACGCGGTTCGCTGATTTCTAGCATGACAGCAGTCATCATCCGCGCAGCGGTGCAACAGCCACACTGCGATGACGCCAGTGCAGTGCACTGCGGCGTCACACGATCAGCATGGCATCGCCGAAGCTGTAGAAGCGGTAGCCATCGCGCTGTGCATCGGCGTAGAGCTCTTTCAATCGTTCGAGACCAACAAAGGCGCCAACAAGTGCAAGCAGTGTGCTGCGCGGCAAATGAAAGTTCGTGAGCATCGCGTCCACGTTTCGGAACTGATGACCGGGCGCAATCAGGATTGATGTACTGCCTGACCAACCATTGGTAGCCCCATCTGCTGGCAGGCTTTCCAAGGCTCGGACACTGGTTGTTCCCACTGCAACCACACGCGGTCGAGGTCGTTCCGCAAGCAACGCCATTGTTGCTGGGGGAACCATCATCCGCTCTGCATGCATGGGGTGCTCAGCAAGGTTCGCAGAGTCAATAGGCTTAAATGTCCCTGCGCCTACGTGAAGTGTCACGCTCTCTTGACGCACTCCGCTTGCTCGCAGTTGCGCAAGCAATGCGTCCGTGAAGTGCAGCCCGGCAGTGGGCGCGGCAACCGAACCGCGTGCAGCGGCATCGGCGTAGACAGTCTGATACTCGGCGCGATCCGCATCATCATTGCCCTGTTCGCCCCGTGCAGTTCGCGACTTCAAGATGTAGGGCGGGAGTGGCGTCCAACCCGAACGCTCGATCACTCGATCGATGTCCCCGGGCACTTCTTCGCCAACCCCTGCTCCGGGAAGAATGCGAACTTTCCACGCTTCTGCATCGCGGGCTATCAACTCAATGGCGTCGCCAGTATTCGTGCCGTGCGGCGTTATGAGCGGAAGGATTGCGCCCGGCCCGTACCGCTTGGCGCGACGAATCAACATGCGCCACGTGCCGTCTGGGCATGGCTCCAGGAGCAGGCCTTCCGTGCCGTCCATGCAAAGACGCGCGCGCAAGACCGACGTTCGGTTGACAATGAGGGCATCGCCCGCGCCAATCCATCGCGGCAAGTCGCGCACGCATGCATGCTCAACGGTTCCCGCTGCTCGATTGATCACCATGAGCCGCGCCGCATCGCGCGGATGAGCTGGCTCGGTGGCAACGCACCGCTCATCAAACGGGAAGTCCAGCAATTCGGTGGAGAGTCCCTGCGGCACCGGGTCAGGACTCCGCCGTCGGAGGAGCGCTTGTGACTTGCGCGGACGTAAGAAGCCGCGCTCCATGCGCCCATGCGGCAAATGACATCGCACGACCACCAGCCGCTTGGACTTCAAGGATTCGAACTGCACCAGTGCCGCATGCAAGGGTTCCATCCGCTGACAGCGTGCCCGCGACAGCTACAGGCGCAACAGTGGTAGTGGTAGCAACCTCAATGACCTCACAGCGACGCACCTGAATGGGCGTGCCATCAATGTGCACTGTGCATCCGGGCCACGGGTTCAAACCATTGATCCGTGCGCGCACGTGATGCGCGTCCATGGACAGATCAACCCACGCGTCGGACTTGGACAGTTTGCGGGCGCGCGTGGCTCGAGTTTCATCCTGCGCACGCGCACGCACATCGCCATGGCGCCACATGTGCAAGACACTCGCCACAACATCCGGGCCCAGCTCCGACAGCGCGTCGTGCAATTCGCCGGATGTCTGCGATGCACCGATCGCCATCGGCTCTTCCGCATAGACAACGCCCGCATCCATTCGTTCTGCAAGCGCAATGACACTGACACCAGCAACGGGATCGCCTTCCATCAGCGCCCGTTGAATTGGCGCAGCGCCCCGCCAACGCGGCAAGAGCGAGCCGTGCAGGTTGATTGAAAAGACGTCAGACAGGAGCTGCGGCGACATCTTCTGCCCAAATGCAATCACCACAAATACCGGGCCGGGCTGCGCACGACCATCACGAGCCGCGCGATCGGCTGCCGCTGCTGCCGCCGCACGAATGAGTTCGGATTCACTCTGTGTGTTGCAATCTTCTGGACGAACGAGCGGCAGATTCCGTTCAATGGCAAACAGACTTACAGGCGTTGGCGTGAGTTGCTTGCCACGCCCAGCCACGCGGTCGGGCTGGCTCACCACCAGAGCAACCCGCCCAGCATCGGCAAGCATGCGCAGCACCGGAAGGCCGAATGCACCTGATCCAAAGAACACCACATCAGGAAGCGTTGCCGCTCCGGCTGATCCTCGATTCCCCGGGACTGCTGGGTGCGCCTTCATACGTCAGTCATCCCGATCAACGGAGAGTTTCAGATCCTTCAGTGCACGCCGAACGCGCAGCCGATCAATCGGGCTCATCTTGTCGATGATGAGTACGCCTTCAAGATGATCAAACTCATGCTGCCACACACGCGCGGCAAAGTCTGAACTGGTCTCGGTGAACTCGTTGCCGTCTATATCAAGCGCCCGAATAGTCACCTGGGTTGGGCGACGTACCGATCCACGCACATTGGGAAGACTCAGGCAACCCTCGTCCATGGATTCAAGGTCACCACTGATATCCACGAGCACTGGATTGATGTAGGCCTTGCGTGCAACGCCTCGGTCGATGGTTCCCGTGACAA
>JBIKQN010000329.1:0-2941 GCA_044349615.1 Phycisphaerales bacterium | reverse complement strand
TAGAGTTGACGAGCGAGGTTGATGTATTTCGGTTGGATGGAACCTTCGAAGTATCCGTTGAGGTTGTAGTAGGCATCGAAGGAGAGCATGAGGTTGCTGACTGCTGCGACCGCGAAGGATGCGGCAAAGGGACTGGGATTGTTGAGTGATTCAGAGATGAAGAGCAGCGGATCTGCTGGTCCGGATGCTGTTGCCACACCCGCCACTGGGATGTTGAGCAGATCCAAGTAACGCAGGAAGGCCAGTGTGCTGTAACCACCTTGCGACCAGCCACTGATGAAGAGTTTGCCGGGCGTGATGTGTTCTTTTTCCAGTACTTGAAGCGAAGCGCGGTACATATCAAGACAGGCTTGCGCTGTGCTTTGCGCAACGAAGTACGAGTTGGGAAGAGTAGATTCCTTGGACGTGCCGAAATAATCAGCGGCGATAACGATGTAGCCCTGCGAAGCAAACTGCGAGATCATCAATTGCGTTTCCATAGATCCAGCCGGGTTGGATGGCGTCCAAGAGCGATCGAAGATGGTGCCGTGCTGATAGCTCACAATGGGTGCGTTCGGTTGAACGTTTTGTGGGATGACGATGAGACCGTAGGCGGTAACTACTGCATCATTTTTTTCAGGAATGATGGAGGAGTAAGTGACTTTATAAAGCTTGACCCCTTGTTGCGGCTTGGCGAGGCTATCGCGGAAGTCTGATGCCTTCATGGTTCCGTTGGTCATGAAGAGATCCAGCCCCTCGTTGATGGTCCAGTTGATTTTGTCTGTTCCAAACGTATCGATGAGGGTGTATTCCACCAATGCGCCCGGTGCAGTTGCTTTCGTTACCGATGTAGTTTGTTGGGATGAGCAACTGAGGAGTGCAATTGTGATTGCAAGAGACAGCACGAGTGTGTTGATGTGGGATAGTGTGGGCATGGGGGGCTGACTGATAGGGTTTCGCTTTCCGAGCGTCGCGGGCGAAAGCCCGACAAGCCGACTGTGAATCATGTTTCCGCGCGACCATCGTAACTGCGCTGTGTTTCAATACAAATGCCTGGCGACAATGTGACACATTGGCGACCTTCGCTCTCGCAGCGGAGCGATTTCCGCCAACGCCACTGCCTCGAGCGTGTTCGCATAGCGGACAAGTCTCATGCGACATCCACGGCGGCGGAGTTGGAGCGCGCGGTCTCATTGAAGGGTCACGGTGAAGGTGTTGCCCGAACTCACCGAGGGCGCGAACGCTGCCCCAGTGTTCCACGACAAGACGAGGTTCGCCGCTGCGAACCCGGCCTGGTCGATGTTCTGCGTGGTATTGAAGGTGAACGTGCCCGTGAGCCCGTTGGCGCATGACGATGGTGGTAACGACCATGTCGGCGACCGCGGGAGCAGCGACGGCGGCGAGTGTGAAGGTCCCCTTGTCGGATCTGTTGATCTGGCACCCCCATACATCGGATACCGCGATTTCCGCGGTATTCATGCAGGCCATCGTCTCGCCGAAGGTACACTTCGGACATGGCCCCCTCCCTTCTCGATCGAATCACCATCGAGCCCGGCAAGTGCGGAGGTCGCCCGTGTATCCGAAGTAGCCGCATGCGGGTTTCTGACCTGCTTGAACTTCTTGCGAACGGCGCCTCGATCGAAGAAATTCTGAGCGACTACCCGGCATTGGTGCGGGATGACGTGCTTGCGGCGATCGCCTATGCAGCCGTCCAGACGAGCCATGCAATCGTCCGAGTCGCATGAGATTCGTCGTCGACAACCAACTTCCTCCGAGCCTGTCTCGACTACTTGCAGAAGCGGGTCATGACTGCGTTCATGTAGCGATGGTGAACCTCGACGCATCGAGCGACGAGTTGCTATGGGCTTGGGCGACGCGCGAGGCGCGAATCGTCGTGAGCAAGGACGAGGACCTCCTGTTCCTAGCAAATCGAGGCGGGGACCGTGGAAGGCTGCTGTGGGTCCGGATCGGAAACTGTCGCCGGGACGCACTACATCGTGCGTTCGAGGGGGGTCTGCCTTCGATCCTCGCGGCGTTCGAATCTGGTCAACGCGTCGTCGAACTGTCCTGATCGCCTACGAACGCCGTAACTCGCGAACGCCCGGCAACCGGCGTTCGATGCATCGATGGTGCCCGCTACCCTGCTCCTATGAAGAGCAAGGCCACCACCGTCAAGGAGTACCTCGCCTCACTCCCGGAAGATCGTCGCAAGGGGATTGAGGTGGTGCGCAATGTCATTCTCAAGAACCTTGACAAGCACTACGAGGAATCCATGCTCTGGGGGATGATCGGTTACGCCGTGCAGCACCGCGTGTGGCCGACCGGCTACCACTGTGACCCAAGCAAGCCGCTGATGATGGCCGCGCTGTCGAGCCAGAAGAACAACCTGTCCGTCTATCTCATGAGCGTCTACAGCGATAAAACTGAACGCGCGTGGTTCCAGAAGGCATGGGCGAAGACCGGCAAGAAGTTAAACATGGGCGGATCCTGCATCCGCTTCACCAAGGTAGATGACGCCGCGCTTGATGTGATCGGCGAAGCGATCCGCCGCACACCCGCGAAGGCGTACGTTGAGAACTATGTGAAGACGCTCGCCAGCACGGGTCGAGGCCCGGACGGGAAGAAACTAAAGCCGGCGGCAGCAACGAAGAAGACCGCGAAGAAGACCGCAAAGAAGACCGCGAAGAAGGTTGCCAAGCGCGCAGCACGGGGCTTCTGACCGACGACGAATCAAAGCGCAAGGATTTTCAGATCACGTGGATCGGATACTGGCTGTATGGCTGCCAGGCAGCCAACACTGGCGAAATAGGTGATGTCGATGGTGATCGGGGTGATCACTCTGAAACATTCGGTGCCTCGCGAAGTAACCTCGCCCACATGTCACGCGCCCACGGCACTGAAGACCCTGCTGTTCAAGCCTGGTCCATTGACCTGCCGGATGCTGGTTCCACGCGGGGCACCT
>JBIKQN010000328.1:0-2944 GCA_044349615.1 Phycisphaerales bacterium | reverse complement strand
ACGGCAAAGGACGCCATTGCTGCCCCGGCTGCGCCGCCATCACCATGGAAGTTTGTCCTTGATGCCAACGTCAACTACGTCAATGCCGCGAACAATCAACTTGACTTCCGCGCGGCAGGGGCGGCAATTTATGAGGTAACTGACGTTGAAAAGTGGTCAAACAATGTCGAGTACTTCTACAAAGTGGTTGATGGCGGAAATACCGACAACAACTTGCTTGGAACCAGCACATACGACCGCCGCTTTGAGTCGAATCCGCGCATACTTTGGTTCGTAAAGGGCCAAGGACAGATGGCTCCGCTCGAAAGCTATGAAAATCGACTCTCCGGCTGGGGCGGACTGGGATACGAGTTCCTAAAAATGCCGCCTGCCAAGATGATCGGCAAGCTTGGTGTTGGTTACACCTATGAGTTCGGTGACCAGAATGATGGTCAGGCCGAGTTGTACGCCGAACTCGAGTGGGACTGGAAGATCACTGAAAGGCAGGCCTTGGTTGGGTCCTACTGGATCGCACCGGCGTTTGATGATTTCACCAATTTCATATTCCTATTCCGGACCGAGTGGACCATGGCGATCGAAGACATCAAGGGACTGAAACTGCTCGGCGGTGTGCGATGGCAGTACCAGTCTGATGTAACGCCAAAGGACGCAATTCAGAACGACATACGACTTTACGCGGGTCTACGCTTTGAAATGTAAGTAATCACTGGTAGTTCGATTGGTTTGAAATGACTGCACGAACCAACAAACTACCCGCGACGCTTGAGCAAATAGCTCTTCAATTGCGCGACCGCTGTGGGTTGCTCAACTTTCGAACGCCTGTTGCGTTCACCTACAACCCACTGCAGTACGCGTGGGGCGCACATCGTGCCTTTCTCGCCCGAGCGCAAGCGCAACCCCGCGTGCTCTTTGTAGGCATGAATCCCGGACCGTTTGGCATGGCACAAACAGGTGTGCCGTTTGGCGAGGTGGCCGCGGTGCGTACGTTTCTTGGCATCACCGAACGTGTTGCCCAGATCGGGGTGCCGGAACAGATGCATCCCAAGCGACCAGTGGAGGGTCTTGGATGCACACGAAGCGAAGTCAGTGGAGCTCGGGTCTGGGCATGGGCACAACAGCGCTTTGGAACAGCCGATGAGTTCTTCCGCCAGGCCTTCATCTGGAATTGGTGCCCCCTTGCATTCGTGGCTACCAGTGGCGCCAACCTGACGCCAGACAAACTCCCTCGTACGGGACGTGGAGCAAAGACGACCCGTGCATTGGAATCTGCCTGCGACGATGCGCTTGGTGCGGCGATTGTGGCGCTACAGCCCGTGCACATGGTGGGATTCGGGGCATTTGCGCGCCATCGCGCCGAGGATGTGTTGAAGCAACTGCGGACATCCCACCCAACATTCACGCCGCCCCAAGTACATCAGGTGCTGCACCCGAGCCCGGCCAGTCCCGCAGCCAACCGCGGTTGGGCGGCGCAGGTTGACGCACAACTTTCCAAGGCGGGGATTCACCTTGGCGCGCCCTCTATCCTGCCCGCGTGCGTGTTGCCGTCCTCAATATCGTCGGGCTCTCTCCCTCGGTCTTCGCGCGGCGCAAGTGCCCGAATCTCCAAGGCTTCGCGCAACGCTCGGGTGGAATCCGGACACTGAATACTGACTTGCCTGCGGTGACATGCAGCGTGCAGAGTTCCATGCTCACGGGAAAGCGCTCTGCTCACCACGGCATCGTTAGCAACGGTTGGTTTGATCGAGCGCTCCAGGAGGTGCATTTCTGGAAGCAGTCAAACCACCTTGTCGATGGACCAATGATCTGGGACACGCTGCGCGAGCGAGCGAGCGCCGCGGGCCGGCCTGCACCAGTCATTGCAAACTCATTTTGGTGGTTCAACATGTACTCGGGTGCAGATGTTTCTGTCACACCGCGCCCGCAGTACCGAGCCGATGGTCGCAAGGTGCCCGATTGTTGGACACACCCACCTGAACTGCGCGATGAATTGCAGGGCGAATTGGGTCAGTTTCCACTCTTTCACTTCTGGGGTCCCATGGCTGACATCCGCAGCACTGACTGGATTGCCTGTGCAGCCATGAGCGTGGAGAAACGGTTTCAGCCCGATCTGCATTTTGTTTACCTGCCGCACCTGGACTATTGCTTGCAGAAATTCGGCCCCAATGATCCGCGCATTGATCCAGAAATCCGCGAGATTGACCGGGTATTCGAAGGCTTGCGAAAGTTCTATGAGTCGCGCGGTGTGCACATTGTTGTGTTGAGTGAATACGGGATTGCACCAGTCGATCGGGCTACCACTCCAAACACATCACTTCGCGCTGCTGGCTTTTTGTCTGTTCGTGAAGAAGATGGCCGCGAATACCTTGATGCTGGTGCTAGTCGCGCGTTTGCCGTGTGTGACCACCAAGTAGCGCACATCTATGTGAAAGACAAGGGCGAAATCGAAGCGGTACGCCGTGCGCTGCTTGCCACGGATTCCGGAATTGATGAATTGCATGATGCTGCAGCGCAGCGTGCTCTTGGCATTCATCATCCGCGAAGTGGCGATCTCCTTGCTGTTGCCGCCTCGGGAACATGGTTCGCTTATCCGTGGTGGACCGACAATCGCCGTGCGCCCGACTTTGCTCGCACTGTCGATATTCACCGCAAGCCTGGATATGACCCGCTTGAACTCTTCATTGACCCGGCGATTCGATTTCCAACCGCGTACGTCGCCCGCAAACTCATGATTCGCAAGTTGGGAATGCGCGCACTGCTTGAGACTGTTCCACTCGATACATCCCTTGTTCGCGGTAGTCATGGGCGAATTTAGTCTGGCACCCCGTATGCACCAGTCCTCATTGGCGATGGTTTCGACACGCTCGAGGCCGGATCGGTGCACATCACGGATGTCCATGACGCGCTTGTGCATCTCGTCGAGCGTGTCGGATGACCCTACGATGCT